>JBEANZ010000658.1:0-16248 GCA_041165185.1 Verrucomicrobiota bacterium
ACCGCCGCAACTCGCCCACCCGCAACTGGCGTCTCGCCATGGGCCCGCTTCGACGCGGGCGGCGGCGGTTTGTTCCCACGCCGCCCCGCTGCGCACGTGGGATGCCGAACACTTCTGGCGCACAGCTTGTCGGCGGTCTTGAACCGGGCGATGCCGTCGATCTCGAGGGCGAGCACCGGGCCGAGCACTTTGCCCACGCCGGGCAGGGTGCGCAGGCGGCGCGCGGCGGGGTCGTCCGCGTGGTCGGCTTCGATGCGCGCTTCCACCGCGCTCATGTGGGCGCAGAGCAGCTCGTGCAGTTCGAGGTCCTCGGTCAGGAGCTGGCGGTCGGGCTCGGGCAACGCGGCGCGTTTCATCCAGGCTTTGCCCTGCTTGCAGAACGCGTCGGCGAAGACGGGGCGCTCCAGTTGCGGGTGCCGGTCGAGCACGGTGTGGATGCGGTTGCGCGCCATCGTGCGCAGGCGGGCGAGCCAGAGGCGCTGGCGCACGGTGTTTTTCTTGGCGCGCACGGCCTTGGCGGGCACATGCACGCGGGCGACGAAGTCGCCGCGCAGGAGCGTCGCGAGGGCTTTGGCGTCGACGCGGTCGTTCTTGATTTGCGCGTCGGCGATGATGCGGTTTTTCGCCGGGTGCGAGAGCACGACTTTGGCCACGCCAGGCGTGGCTTCCAGCAGGTCGTAGACCGTGCCCCAGTTCCAGCAGGCTTCGATGACCGCTTCGCTGGGTTCGCCCAGCGCTTCGAAGAAGGCGGCGAAGGCCTCCGGCGCGTTGTGGTCGATGCGTTGTTCGAGCAACTTGCGGCCTTGTGCGTCCAGCGCGCAGGCCACCGAGTAGCGTTTATGATGGTCGATTCCGGTGTAGATCATGGCGGTGCCAAGACGGGCGCGCGCCGAACGTCGGTGCGCCTTTTTTCTTAGCTGCTGGTCATGTTGCTGACCCCCTCGGCATTTCCCCCCTCGGCATTTCTCCCTCGTCATTTTTCCCTCGGCATTTTTCCCTCGGCATTTTTTCGGCATTTTCGTCGAGGCCGGCGCGCCCGAGCAAGTCGCCCTCGTCGCGCTCATGCGCAACCTCATCGCCCGCTTCGCCCGTCTCCCTGAAAACCGTCACTTTAGGCTCGCCTGACCGACCGTTGCTGCCCCCATCGCATTCCTCGGACGATGAAAAAAATGGTGACATCTCGACTTCCGCCCCGCGGCGAAGACCCACCGTCGAACCTGCCGGGTTCAAGGGAGAATATAAAACACTAAGGGCTGACTCCCTCCGACGTTCCACAGGACGACTAAGATTATTTTGGGACAGAACGCGATGAGTGTTCACTTGAACACGTGCGCGATTTGTGTTAAACAACCTTCGAACGCCGACCACTAATGGGGAAGAATTCACACATCGAATGGACGCACCATACGTTCAACCCTTGGTGGGGTTGCGCGAAGGTCTCGCCTGCATGCACGAATTGTTACGCGGAGACCTTGGCCAATCGGTTCGGTGGGGCCGATTGGGGGGTTCGAGGGCAGCGCAGATTTTTCGGGGCGGCTCATTGGAAAGAGCCTGAGAAATGGAACGTCGAAGCTGAGCGCACCAAAAGCCGGTTTCGCGTATTCTGCGCCTCAATGGCTGACGTCTTCGAGGACCGTCGTGATCTTGATGCGGAGCGTGTGAAATTATGGGAGCTTATCGAAAATACTAAGTCGCTTGATTGGCTCCTTCTCACGAAGCGCCCGGAGCACGTCCAGAATCTGGCCCCGTGGGGCGAGAAATGGCCCGACAACGTCTGGCTTGGGACCTCAGTCGAAAATCAAGAGTGGGCGGACAAACGCCTGCCGGGATTCGTAACCATACCCGCAAAGGTTAGGTTTCTATCATGCGAACCGCTGTTGGGCTCTTTGGATATCTCTCGATACACGAAAAAATCTGGTATTCACTGGATTATCGCTGGCGGCGAAAGCGGCCCTGGTTCGCGTCCCATGAATCCAGACTGGGTGCGCGGTCTCCGTGACTTCTCGGCCAAGCAAAAAATCGCATTTCACTTCAAGCAATGGGGCAACTTCGGCCCCGCTCCGAAAAAATCTGCCCAGAGCACGCTATTCACCTTTCCCGAAGACGGCCCCGTGATGATCGCCCGCCAAAAGGCGCTTAACGGACGGATGCTCGACGGCAAAACGCACGACGAATTTCCGATCTAGGTGCCCCAATCCAGCCCGCGAATGAGCAAAAAATCTGACCACGAACAATTTTACTGGAAACATTGGAAAACAGGTCAGTTGCCGGAGCTGGAGGACCACAGTGAAAAGAAGCTCGAACTCCTTCGAGACTACCTCGTCCTCTACCTTGAAATCGTGCTGAAGGGCACGTCCGGCAAGGACGAGCAATACGTCACCCTCATCGACGGCTTTGCCGGCGGCGGCATCTATGCTGGCAACAAATTCGGCTCGCCGATCACAATTCTCAAGGCTGTCGAGGAGGCCGAATATAAGATCAATCAAGGACGCGACAAACAAACGCGCATCATCCCGATTTGCTACTACATCGAGAAAGACCCCGATGCGTTCGCCTGCCTTGAAACCAACTTGAAAGGCAACGGATACGGCGACCGGATCGGGAAAACGATTCATCTCCACCGGGAACGGTTCGAAACCGTCGCACCGGCTATCGTCGCCGACATCAATGGCCGCCACAAAAGAGGAGGCAATCGCACCATCTTCTTCCTCGATCAATGCGGGTGGTCCGAAATCTCAGCCACAACGATTCGAGACCTGTCGCAGCAGCTCAATCAACGACCCGAATTCATCGTCAACTTCGCGATTAGCTGGCTTACCGACTTCATCTCGCTGAAGACCGTCGACGCGAAGAAAAAATCCCTCGCCGGTCTCGGTCTTGAGGGACACGTAGACCTCGACGCGATGATGAAGCGCCAGATGGAACTTAGAGGGCATTGGATGCACGCCGTAGAAAAGCACATTGGCGAAGGGTTTCATCGCGCGACCGGAATCGCCTACTACTCCCCGTTCTTCATCGAGCCCGATGGCAATCATCGTGGGTATTGGCTTCTACACCTTGCCAGCAGCGCCCGCGCCCGGTCCGCAATGACTCAGATCCACTGGAGCAAGGCCAATCGTTCGAAGCACTACGGCCACCGTGGTTACGACATGCTGTCGTATAAGCCAAATCTCGACGCGACCGAGTTTATCGAGGGAATGTCCTTCGACGACGAATCTCGGAAGAGCTGCGCCTCAATCCTTGCAGAGGACCTCCCTCGGGTAATCAAGGAGAGCCATAGCGGAGGCGTGTCCGTGAAGGACTTCCTAAATCGTATTACCAACAAGGTCATTGCGACGGCGCCGATGATTCACGACGTGATCGCTCAACTCGGGCAAACAAAGGAATTCGAGATTCGTTCCTCTCGCTGGAATGCGAAGCGAACCTCCACCGTTTCAGACGACGATCTGATTATTCCTCGTCAGCAGTTCTTCCTCCCCGGCGTCGATATTCCTGCGCTGGCCAAGAACCTGAAGTCAGCGAACGCCACGAAAAAGTGACCGTATCATGAGCAACTCCACCTACCGCATCCCCCACCCAAACGGATCAGCAACGGTCTTTCAGGCGAGCTTAGATTTTGGGTTTTTTTAGGAGGTGATTGAAAATGCCGGATGGAAATGCCGGATGGGGTCGAAATGCCGGATGGGGTTAGGTTTTTATGTTTAACGGGAGGGTCAGGCCTGCGGCGTGGCATCGGCTTTCTGGCCAATGTTGACCGGTGCCGCGCGCCGTCCGCGGGTCGGGAGACCCGTGCCACGCGCGGCCAGCGCCGGGATTCGTCGAGCGCGGGGCAAACACCGTCTTACGGGGAAGTTCTCCGCAACCTGACCGCGGTGGACTCGGAGGGATTTGTCTTCCTGCGCCCGCTTACGCGCGCAGCCACCGAATCATGTGCGGATAGGGCGGCACGCCGAGGGCGGGGGCGCGTTGGGCGTCGGCGGCGAGGCCGCACCATTGGAGCATTGGCAGGCCCGGATAGGCCCCACCCGTAAAGGCCTCGATGAGCGATTGCCCGCCGCCTTTATAGCCGCCTTCGTGAAACACCACCGCTGGCGGCAACCCGATTTTCACCGCCGCCGCGTAGGACCACGCTATGGCCATCAGTTCCTCCGCCCCGTCATTGCCGACGTCGATGTGGATCGTCGCGCGGCGCGCCGCGGGCATCACGGCGAGGTGGCCGGCGTCGTGCAATAAATCGCCCGGATAAAGCAGCTTCGCCTCATCATAGACGAGCACGCCGTCCATGATTTCGATGCCGGGCAGGAAGGTTTTCCCGACGACCGCGCCCGGGCGCACCTCCAGGCCGATGTCGCGGAGGAAGGCGACGATGCGGGTGAGCGGGGAAAGCTCGGGAGCGGGAGCGGCGGCGGACATGGGACGGAAAGGGAGAGGCGGGACCGCCCGGTGGCGGGCGAGGACGGGGTCGGCGTGGTGCCGTGCGAACGGTGGCGGCTCAAGCCTGTTTCCGCACCTGCGCCGTCGCGCCTGCGCGTTTCTCGCCGCGCGGGTTGGGCCGCCAGCGCGAAGCGTGGGGCACGCCCGCGGTCACCGCCGGGCGCGGCTGGTCGCCCCCGCCGCACGCAAAAAAGCGCGGGCCTGGCGGCGCCGCGCTGGCGAACGGGGAACGTCCGGTGCCGCGCTCAGAACTTGTAGCCGACCTTGCCGTAGTAGAACGCGCCGTTGAAGCCGAAGGGTGAGACCGCGTTGTAGGGGAAGATGCCGACGTTGTCGCTGCCGCTGAACGCCGTCCCGCCCACCACCTTCGAGCGAATATTCTCCGTCGGGTAGATATTGAAAAGGTTGTTCGCCCCGAGCGACAGGGTGACGCCTTTCGCCACCCGGTAGGTCACGTCGAGGTCGGTGAGCCATTTGGGCTGGAAGGTCTGGATGACCTGCTTGTTGCCGGCGGCGCTGCCGGGGACGGGGTCGACGAGCTCCACCTCGTAGCCGGGCGTGAGCGCGGCGACGAGGGCGGGCGTGCTGCCGGCGTTGTTGCCGAGCGCGACGGCGGAGACTTTGCCGTAGCGGACGTTGCGGAGCATGAAGGAGAATTTCTTCACGTCGTAGGTGGCGATGATATTGTAGTTATCGCGCGGCTGGCCCTTCGCCATGCGCATGCTTTCGGTGAGGTCGAAGAGGGGCGTGGTGATGCCGAGGGCGGCGAGCTGCGGGGGCGTGGGCTTGAACTTCGTGATGGAGGTCTTGTTGAAGTTGGCGCTCCCGGTGAGCGTGAGCTTGGTGGCGTCGGCGAACTTCACCGTGTAACGCGTCGTGAGGTCGATGCCCTCGGTCTTGGTGTCGACGGCGTTGGTGAAATACCGGCCGCCGCCGACGGCGGGGAGGCCGCGGGAGACGAGGAAGTTGGTGACGGCGGCGCCGGTGTAGTTGCTCGAGAGGACGATGCGGTCGGTGATCTTGATGCCGTAGAAATCGACGCTCGCGGTGAACGCGGGCGCGGGGGACCACGTGAGGCCGGCGGAGTAGTTGGAGGATTTTTCGGCCTTCAGCTTGCCGGCGCCGAGCGCCTGGCCGATGGGGTTGGTGACCGGAAAGGTCGAGACCTCGAAGGGCACGCCGCCGATGAAGTTGGTGGCGGTCGAGCTGAACCATTCCTGCGCGAGGTGCGGCGCGCGGAAGCCGGAGCTGACAGAGCCGCGCAACGCGAACGCCTTCACGATCGCGAAGCGGGTGGCGAGCTTGCCGGTGACGTTGCTCCCGAAGTCGCTGTAGTCCTCGGCGCGGCCGGCGACGGAGACGAGCCACTGCTCGGTGAGGTTGGTCTCGAGATCGAGGTAGGCGGCCTTGGCGGTGCGGGCGTGCGAGCCGGAATCGCTGGGCTTGAAGCCGCCGAAGACCTGCGCGCCGGGCGTGCTGCCGCCGACGGTGCCGGCGTTCGGGCCGTCGAGGATGCGGCCGCCCGCGTCGCGGTAGGAATCGGGTTCGCCGGCGGAGACCTTATATTGCTCCCAGCGCAACTCGGCGCCGAGGGCGACCTTGAGCGGGGACTTCAGGCCGACGTCGACCTGATTGGTAATATCGAGGTTGGTCGTGGACTGGGTGAACCGGAGCTGGCCGGCGTCGAAACTCGTCTTGCTGGCCGCGCCAAGGGTGTCGTTGATCGATTGGGCGGTGGTGTAGTTGAGGCTGTTTTGCCCGTAGTTCGTGCTGAGGTCCCAGCCCCAACCAGAGGCCTTGCCCTTGAGCCCGCCGGCGAGCGAGCGGTCGATGACCTTCGACTGGATCACGGGGAGAAAACCATCCGGCCAAATCGCACGGATCGTGCGGTCGTCGCCGGGGCGACGGAAGAAGCCCGCGCCCTCGGCGTGCTTGAGCGAGGCGCCGCCGAAGAGGTAGCCGGTGACGCCGCCGCCGCCGAGGGGCGTCTCGGCGTTGAACCAGAGGCCGTCCTCCTTCGAGCGCGGATCGCCGAAGCGGTGGTTGAGGCGGTTGACGGCGGATTCCTTGGCGGCGTTGAGGTTGCCGTTCGGGGCGCTCAGGCCGGTGCCGGAGCCGTAGTTGCCGGAGATCGTGGTCGCGACGCCGAGGGCGGTGGTGCCGAAATATTGTTGGCGGGTGTCGGGCTGGATGCGGTTGGTCGGGCTGTGGTTGCGCGCCCAGGCCGTCACGAAGAGCGCGCCTTTCTCGCCGAGGGGCAGGCCGGTGGAGACGTCGGCCTTGAGGTCGCGGCCGTCGCCGCGCTGCGTGGCGCCCCAGGTGAAGTTGGAGTCCCAGCCCTTGGAATCCTTGCGGAGGATGACATTGATGACGCCGGCGATGGCGTCGGAACCATATTGGGCGGAGGCGCCGTCGCGGAGGACCTCGATCTGGCCGACGGCGGAGGTCGGGATAACGTTGAAGTCGGTCGAGACGGAACCGCGGCCGATGGAGCCGTTGAGGTTGACGAGCGCGCTGGTGTGGCGGCGCTTGCCGTTGATCAACACGAGCGCCTGATCCGGCGCGAGGCCGCGGAGCGTGGCGGGGCGGATGTGGTCCGTGCCATCGGTGAGCGACGGGCGGGGAAAGTTAAACGACGGCACCAGCGACTGGATGATCTGCGCCGTCTCGGTGTAGCCGCCGGCCGTGAGATCGGAGCGCGTGATGATGTCGATGGGCACGGGCGACTCGGTGAACGTGCGGTTGTTGAAGCGCGTGCCCGTCGAGACGAACGCCTCGAGCGTGACGACCTCGTCGGCCTTGGCGGCGGCAGCGGGCGGCGCGGTCTGCGCGGAGAGCGAGGCGGCGAGCAGCGACAACGTGGTGAGGGCGACGGCGCGGACGGAAACCGCGCGCGGCGCGCGATTTCCCCGGGTGGTGGTGATGGGTGTAGTCGGATGCATACAGCGCGAAGCAAACGTAGGAACGCGCGGCGAACAAGTGGCATTCGTGAATCGCGCCGCGCGGCGTGAAGCGCGCGGCGGGTTGCGTTCGCGAATTTTCCGGTGCAACGCTTCCGCCATGCTCCCGCCCCGCCCCTCCGCCCTCGCCGCGTGCGCGCGGTTGGTTTTCGCCGCGCTGGTTTTCGCCGCGCCGCTCGTGCGCGCGCAACGCACCGCCGTCGAGGCCCCGCACGGCATGGTCGCCTCCGCCCACGAACTCGCCTCGCAGGCGGGCGTGGAAATCCTGAAGAAGGGCGGCAACGCGGTCGACGCCGCCGTCGCCACGGCACTCGCCCTGACCGTCGTCTACCCCTGGGCCGCGCCGCTCGGCGGCGGTGGTTTCATGGTGATCCATCTCGCGGACGGCCGCGATGTCGCGATCGATTTTCGCGAGACCGCGCCGAGCGCCGCTTCGCGCGACATGTATCTCGGGCCGGATGGAAATCCCCTCAAGGGCGCCGGCGGCTCCATCCTCGGGTGGCGCGCGAGCGGCGTGCCCGGATCGGTCGCGGGCTTCGCGCTCGCGCTGGAAAAATACGGCTCAGGCAAAGTCACGTGGGCCGAGGCGTGCGAGCCGGCGCGCCGCCTCGCGGCCGACGGCCACCTCGTCTCCCAGGTGTCCGCCGCGAGTCTCAAGCGGCAGACGAATCTCGCCGCCTTTCCCGAATCGAAAAGAATCTTCCAGAACGGCGGCGCGTTCTGGAAAACCAACGACCGGTGGCAGCAACCCGATCTCGCGGCCACCCTTGCGCGCCTGCAACGCCACGGTCCGCGCGAATTCTACGAGGGCGAGACCGCGCAAAAAATCGCCGCCGCGATGGCCGCCCACGGCGGCACGATCGCGCTCGCCGACCTGAAGGCATACCGGGCCACGGTGCGTGAGCCGCTCCGCGGCACGTATCGCGGCCACGCGATCGTCACGATGCCGCCGCCCAGCTCGGGCGGCATCGCGCTGCTCCAGATGTTCGCGATGCTCGAACCCTTCGACGTGCGCGCGCTGGGCTCCAACTCCGCCGCCAAATACCACCTCTTCCACGAGGTCATGCGCCGCGCCTTCCGCGATCGCGCCGAATACCTGGGCGATCCGGATTTCGTGCCGGTGCCGACTGCCGGCCTGCTCGACCGGACCTACATCGCCAGCCTGATGAAGAACTATGATCCGAAAAAAGCCACGCCGAGCGCCGGCCTCCCCGCGGGCAAGCCCGTCGGTTGGGAAAAAATCGCGGCCCTCGACAAAGGCCCGGCGCGGAAGGAATCGCCCGAGACCACGCACCTCTCGGTCGTCGATGGGGCCGGCAACGCGGTCGCCACCACCTTCACGCTCAACGGCGGCTACGGCAGCGGCGTCACGATCCCCGGCACCGGCATTCTCATGAACAACGAAATGGACGACTTCACGTCCAAGGTCGGCGTGCCCAACATGTATGGCCTACTCCAATCCGCCGCCAACGCGATCACCCCCGGCAAGCGCCCGCTCTCGGCGATGACGCCCACCATCGTGTTCAAGGACGGCCAGGTCCTCCTCGTCACCGGCAGCCCCGGCGGCCCCACGATTATCAACACCGTCCTCGAAATCATCACCAACGTCATCGATCACGAGATGCCGGTGCTCACGGCCGTGGAGGCGCCGCGTTTCCACCACCAGTGGATGCCCGACGCGATGACCTACGAGCGCAACGGCCTCTCGGTCGACACGCTCGATCTCCTCGACGCGATGGGCCACAAAATCGTGCGCCACCAAAACTTCGAAGGCGCCTACCAAGGCGACGCCGAGACGATCTACATCGACCCGAAAACCAAACTCCGCCACGGCGCCGCCGACCCCCGGCGAGGCGACGCGAAAGCGATTGGGCATTGAGGGTGGCATGCCGACCTGACCATTTGCGGTGGCAGCGACCACCGGTGCCGTCGCCCCTAGTCGTTCGCGCCGCTTACTTTTCTTCTCCCCCATGCTTCGCCCCCTCACCCTATTCCTCCCCTTCCTCGCATCCGCGAGTCTCCTCCTCGCCGCCGCCGCGCCCGCCCCCGCGCCGCGCCCCAACATCCTCTTCATCCTCGCCGACGACATGGGCCTCGGCGACCTCGGTTGCTACGGCGGCACGCAGGCGCCCACGCCGCGCCTCGACCAGCTCGCGCGCGAGGGCACGCGCTTCACGCACTACTACGCCGCCGCGCCGATTTGCTCGGCGTCGCGCACCGGGTTGACGACCGGCGCGTTCCCCGCGCGCTGGCGCATCACGAGCTACCTCCAAACGCGCAAGGGCAACCGCGCCTGCGAACAGGCCGACTTCCTCGACCCGCGCGCCCCGTCCGTCGCGCGCGTGCTCAAGGATGCCGGCTACGCCACCGCGCATTTCGGCAAGTGGCACATGGGCGGCGGCCGCGATGTCGTCGCGCCGCCGAAGTTCGCCGCCTACGGCTTCGACGAAAACGCGGGCACCTGGGAAAGCCCCGAGCCGCACCCCGACCTCACCGCCACCAACTGGATCTGGTCGCCGCAGGACAAGGTGAAGCGCTGGGACCGCACGGCGTTCTTCGTCGACAAGACGCTCGACTTCCTCGCGCGCCACCGCGGGCAACCGTGTTTCGTCAACCTCTGGCCCGACGACGTCCACACTCCGTGGGTCCCCGACGAACACACCGGCCGCGGCGACACGCCGAAAAATTTCCACCCGGTCCTCGTCGAGATGGACCGCCAAATCGGCCGCCTCCTCGACGGCCTGCGCGCCCTCGGCCTCGAGGAAAACACGCTCGTGATTTTCGCCAGCGACAACGGCGCGCTCCCCACCTTCGGCGGCGCGCGCTCCGCCGGCTTCCGCGGCAGCAAACTCAGCCTCTACGAAGGCGGCATCCGCCTGCCCTTCCTCGCGCGCTGGCCCGGCCGCGTGCCCGCCGGCCGCGTGGACAACGAAAACATCGTCGCCGCCGTGGACATCCTCCCGACGCTCGCCGCCCTCGCCGCCGCGCCGCTCCCGGCCGCCGCCGCCCTCGACGGCGAGGATCGCGGCGCGGTCCTCCTCGGCGGCAACGCCCCGCGCCGTCACCCGCTCTTCTGGGAATACGGCCGCCACCCCACCGCCTTCGCCTACCCCGCCGGCCGCGACCGCAGCCCCAACCTCGCCGTGCGCGACGGCCCGTGGAAACTCCTCGTCAACGCCGACTCCACCGGCGCCGACGCCGAACTCTACAACCTCCTCACCGATCCCGCCGAAGCCAACAACCTCGCCGCCGCGCAGCCCGACCTCGCGCGCCGCCTCGCCGCCGCCGCCCTCGCCTGGCGCAAATCCCTCCCCACCCCGCCGAGCGAGTAGTTGCCCGCGGATTTTTTCCCCGCCTGCGCCGTGCAACCCGAGCCGAAACGCTGCACTGGAGGAACCGCGAATGGACACGAATGAACGCGAATCCGGACGAACCGCAACGGATCATCACGACCCCATCTCCGCGCACGGTTTAGTGTTGGCCCTCCCTGACGCCTCGGGGCCTCGGTCTTTATTCGCGTCCATTCGCGTCCATTCGCGGTTAAACCGCACCGCGCCGACCTTGAACTCCAACTTCCCCCCTTAAACTCTTTCGCCGCCCCATGCCCACGCTCATCCCCGTCGCCGGCCTCACCAACGCCGAGTTTTTCGAACGCCACGCCGCGCCCGGTCGCCTCGGGCTCTTCGGCGGCTCCGAACTCACCAACCGCCTCATCGGCCGCGCTCAACGCCACCTCCACGACGACCGCTCGTGGAGCCGCTGGTCGCACGCGTTTCTCTTCCAAGGCCGCCGCGCCGACGGCCACCACTGGATCATCGAGTCCGATCTCGATATCCATCGGAAACACATCCGCCTCGGCGTGCAGGAAAATCGCGTCGCGAAATACCACGCCGACGCAAAAACCACCGCCCTCGCCGTGCTCGATTTCGGCCTCACGCCCGTGCAGCTCGCACGCGTCCTCGCCGCCGCGCTCGAGCAGGTCGCCGCGCGCACCCGCTACTCGCTGCGCGAAATCGCCGGCACCGCCTGGGCGATGCGCCACCCCGAGTGGCGCCCGCGCGAAAACCTCCTCGCCCGCGACCAGGCGTTTTTCTGCTCGGCCTTCGTGCGTCACGCCTTCGCCGCCGCCGGCCTCGATCTCGCCGCCGGCATCGCGGAGAAAAACACCGCGCCCGAGCACCTCGCCGCGACCACCGTGCCGCACACGCAATGGCTCCTCACGCGCGGCGAAGTCCCGACGAGCCGCGTGCGCGGCCTCGTGAAGCGTGTGCGCGCCCGCCTGAAACGCCCGCGCGCGTAGCGCCGTTTTCGGCGCGGCGCGGCGCGATGAAGCGTGGCGGCTCGGCGTAGCGGCGGGCGTCCCTGCCCGCCGGCCTCCCCCACTCCGGCCCATCCACCGCGCCGGCTCCGACTGCCCCGCGACCTCGCGCCACCCAGCCTACGCGCGCCCGCACGTCGTCCGCCCGCGCCCGTGCGGCGCCCGCGAAAAAATCCTTGCCGCGCACGAAGCGAGTCGCGAGGGTCCGCGCTCCTCAGTGGGGTAGGATACTCAAGTGGCCAACGAGGGGAGACTGTAAATCTCCTGGCTTACGCCTTCCCTGGTTCGAATCCAGGTCCTACCACCAATTTTCCGCCCGCGTGATCGACGCGCGCCACCGGGGGCAAACATCGCGGCCCGCCGCGCCCCCCATCCGTCGCCGCCGCAAACGTGCGCGAGCGGAGGCCGCCGCAATTTCCATGTCGCCACCGCAGTGCCCTACAGCCCGGGCGTGTGCCAGAAACTCCGGCAGACGCACCGTTTCGGCGCCCAGTTCGCCCTCGGCATTCGCAGCGGCTTCTGCGTCCGTGGACGAGGCGTCCCGCCTCGTGCTCCCTCGGTTTCCGCACCGCGTCGCCCATTCCCGATGCTTCGTCGCCTCCTCCCTGTCACCGCCACCCTCGCCCTCGCGTTCGCCGCCGCCCTGCTCCTCGCCTCGGCCGCGCCCGCGCCCGCCGCCGAGGCACCGCCGCGCCACCGCGTGTTGGTCTCCTCCGACATCGGTGGCACGGACCCCGACGATTTTCAGTCGATGGTGCATCTGCTCGTGAGCGCCGATGCGCTCGATCTCGAGGGCCTCGTCTCCTCGCCCTACGGCCCCGGCCGCAAGGAACACATCCTCCAAATCATCGATCTCTACGCGCACGATTTTGAGAATCTGAAAACGCATTCGCCTCGCTACCCGACGCCCGCGGCCTTGCGCGCGATCGCGAAGCAGGGCGCGTTCGACGGCGCGGGTTTTGCGGGTGTCGGCCGTGCGACCGAGGGCTCGGAGTGGATCGTGCGCTGCGCGCGCCGCGCCGATACGCGCCCGCTGCACGTGCTCGTCTGGGGCGGCATCGACGATCTCGCGCAGGCGTTGCACGATGCGCCCGACATCTTGCCGCAGTTGCGCGTCTATTTCATCGGCGGGCCGAACAAGATGTGGAGCGTCGACGCCTACGATTACATCGAGCGCCACCATCCCGCGCTCTGGATCATCGAGGCCAACGCCACCTACCGCGGCTGGTTCACCGGCGGCAACCAGACGGGCGACTGGGGCAACACCGCCTTCGTCACCGCGCACGTGGCCGGTCGCGGTGCGCTCGGGGATTATTTTGCAACGCTCCTGCGTGGCACGATCAAGATGGGCGACTCGCCGTCGATCGGCTGGCTCACGCACGGCACGCCGAGCGATCCGACGCAGCCGGGCTGGGGCGGAAAATTCGTGCGCCTCTGGGACCGCCGCAAAACGGTCTTCGACCGGCTCACCACCGAGGCCGATCGGGCGGAGGCGTTCGGCGTCGTCGAGTTTGCGCTGCCGCTGCCGGCGGGCGTCACGCCCGCCACCTCAATCAAGGTCGTCTTCGATAACCGCATCACGGTCCAATCGACGCACGACGGCCGCACGCTGCGTTTCCGTTTCTCGCCGCGCGACGCCAAGGTCTGGCCCTACGTGATCCGCAGCGACTTCGCGGCGCTCGATGGGCAGGCCGGAAAATTTACCGCCGTGCCGCCGCCGCCCGAGCGCACGAGCCGCCCCTCCGCCACGCACCCCCGCTGGTGGATCGACGACCCTGATCCGACGGCGGCCGAGGGCGTGCATCCCGGCGCGAAACACGTGAGCCGCTGGCGCGAAGATTTTCTCCGCGACTTCGCCGCCCGCATGGCGCGGTGCCAGACCCCGAAGCCATGAGAGCCATTCTCCTCCTCGCTTTGGTCACTGCGGTCTCTTGCGTCCCTTTCCTCGCCGCCGCGGAGAGGCCCCGCGTCTTCGTCCTCACTGACATCGAGAACGAGCCCGACGACGCCATGTCGCTCGTGCGCTTCCTCGCCTACGCCAACCAGTGGGACACCGAGGGCCTCGTCGCGACGACCTCGGTGCACCAGCCGCGCCGCGTCGCTCCGGAGCGCATCCGCCGGATCGTCGAGGCCTACGGGAAGGTCCGCGACAACCTCGCGCTGCACGAGCCGGGCTTCCCGACCGCGGCGCAACTGCTCGCCGTCGTCAGCGAGGGTCGGACCGATTTCGGGATGAATGCCGTGGGCTTGGGCATGGATTCCCCCGGCTCCGAACTGCTCATCCGCGCCGCCGACCACGACGATCCGCGGCCGCTGTGGGTGCCGATCTGGGGCGGGCCCAACGTCCTCGCGCAGGCGCTCTGGAAAATCCGCGCCACACGCCCGCCGGCGGCGCTCGCCGATTTTGTCGAGCGCCTGCGCGTCTACGCGATCTCGGATCAGGACGACAGCGGCCCGTGGCTGCGCCGCACGTTTCCCAAGCTATTCTACATCGCGAGCCCCGGCCTGCACGCGGGCGGTGCGTATCACCACGCGACGTGGAGCGGGATCAGCGGCGACAAATTCCACGGCCGCTTTTCCGGCGCGGACTTTGCACTCGTCGACAATCCGTGGCTCGATGCCAACATCCGCCGCAAGGGCCCCCTCGGGGCGGAGCATCCGACGACGACGTTTCTGATGGAGGGCGACACCCCGAGCTTCCTCAACCTCATCGCCAACGGCCTCAGCGATCCTGACCATCCCGACTGGGGTGGCTGGGGCGGGCGCTACGAGCTCTACCTGCCCCGCACGCAGAAATGGTTCGCCGCGCCCGAGACGCGCCCGCTGTGGGCCGACGCCTCCGACGAGGTGCTCGGCACCGACGGCCAGTGGCACCAGAGCAACCACGCCACGATCTGGCGCTGGCGCGCGGCGATGCAGAACGATTTTGCCGCGCGCATGGACTGGACGATTAAGCCCTACGCCGCGGCGAATCATCCGCCCGTCGTGAAACTCGGCCACGCCGCGAATCTCACCGCGAAACCCGGCGCGCGCGTCGATCTCAGCGCCGCCGGCACGATCGATCCCGACGGCGATGCGCTCACCTACGAGTGGTTCTACTATCCCGAGCCCGGCACGCTCGCGATGTCCAACGCCCGCAGCGGCCAGCCGCTGAAAATCGAGGACGCCGACAAGCCCAACGCGTGGTTCACCGTGCCCACCACGCGCGTGCTGCGCTACGGCACGATGCACCTCATCCTCGCCGTCACCGACCGCGGCACGCCGCCGCTCACGCGCTACGCACGCGTGATTGTCGACGCCGCGCCGTCGCGGTGAAATTCGCGCCGTAGTTCGCCTGAGGCGACCGTGGCCGCCCCCTCACAGCATCCCGATGCTGCGAAAACTGAAATACCCGCGCCCGATCGGGTCGGCGTCCGCGCGGCCGAGGATGACGTGGTCGACCAGTTGGATCTCCACGGCGCGCGCCGCCTCGCGGAGCTGCCGCGTAACCTGATGGTCGCGCTCGCTCGGCGCCGGATCGCCGCTGGGGTGGTTGTGGACGCAAACGACCGAGACGGCCGACTCGCGGATCGCCACGCGAAACACCTCCCGCGGGTGCGCGAGCGCGGCGGTCGCGGTGCCCGAGGAGATCTCGACGCGCTTCACGAGGCGGCCCTTGCGGTTGAGACAGAGCACCCAGAATTTTTCCACCGCCAGCCCGAGCAGGATCGGTTGGAAATAGGCCGCGACCAGTTCGGCCCGCAACAGCACCGGCGCCTCGCCCGCCTGCTGCCCGACTACGCGTCGCGCGACTTCGAGCACGGTCACCAACTGCAACGCCTTCACGCGGCCGATGCCCTTGAGCCGGCGGAAATCCGCCTCGCCCCACGCGGTCAGGCCCGCCAGCGAGCCGGCCTCGGCGATGAGTTGTGCGGACAGCGAGAGCACGTCGTGTCCGCGCGTGCCGCTGCGCAGGAGCATCGCGAGGAGTTCCGCGTCGCTGAGCGCGCCGGCGCCGAGCTTTTCCAACCGCTCCTGCGGCCGATCGCCGGCGGCGGTCGCGCGCAGGCGGTTCGGGGCGGGGGCTTCGGCGCTGGGCTCGGACACGCGTGGGTTGTGGGCGAATTTTCCGCCGCTGCCAATCCCCGCCGCGCTCAGTAGTGCTTCACGTAGCCGTTGCGGCGGAGGCGCTCGAGCCAGCGTTCCTGGTTCGAATGCGTCATCTGCTGCTGGAGGATGCGCTCAATCTCGTCGCGCGCCTCGTCGAGCGTCTTCACGCCCGCAAATTTCCGATCCTCGGCGAACAACAGGTAGCAGCCCTCCGGCAGCAAAATCGGGTCGGACGTCTCGCCCTTCTTGAGCGCGAAGACGGGCTTGCTGAACTCCTCCTTGAGGTCGGAGCGTTTCTGCCAGCCCCAGTCGCCGCCCTTGGAGCGCTTCATGTCCTTGCTGAACTCCTTCGCGAGGTCCTCGAATTTTTCGCCCTTCTTGATCCGGCCGCCGATGTCGTTGGCCTGGGTCATCAGCTCGGCGTCGGTCATGCCGTCGGTGCGGGTG
>JBEANZ010000659.1:0-3020 GCA_041165185.1 Verrucomicrobiota bacterium
TCACCCTCCCCTATTGGGATTGGAGCGCCTACAATCAGGACTGGATCGAGCAGCCCAACAAACTCGACACCGGCAACCTCGCCTCCGCGTTTCACTGTTTCGTTGATGACTCCGTCCTCGCCGCGCTCGCCGGCAAAATCGACGCCCCCACCCTCGCCAAACTCGCGAGCGTCAAGGGCCGCACCTTCGACTCCTCCAACCGCCTCTTCCTCGCCGCCGGCCTCGTGTGGAAGACCACGGCGAATCGCCCCGCCATCGTCGCCGCGCTCCAGCAGGCCAATCCCCTTTGGCATCCCTTCCGCTGGCCTGGCGCGAGTTTCTCCTCGGGCCAGCCGAATATTTTCGAGAACTACCCTCGCCCCGACGACGATGATCGCCTCCTCGCCCTCGACGCCTTTTTCACCTTCGGCAGCGGTCCCGCGAACAACCACTACTACGGCGCCCTCGAGACGGTCCACAATCTCCTCCACCTTTTCTCCGGCGGCCAGAACCCGAACTACGACGCCGCGGAATTCCCCAATCCCACCAACCGCATCGAGCCGCTCAACGGCGACATGTTTTCCAACAGCACCACCACGCGCGATCCGTTTTTCTGGTGCTACCACTCCAACGTCGATCGCCTCTGGGACCTCTGGCAACAGCGCCACCCTGGCGCCGGCCCCGACAATCCCGCCGCGCCGCTCCCGCCCTTCGATCTCACCGTCGCGGACACCGCGTCCGTCCATCGCCTCGGCTACGAATACCAGCTCGCCTCCAGCGTCTTCGAAACCGATCCGACCACGCCCCTCGCCCGTTTCAAATCCGCCCCGGCCGACGTCCACCCGCATGCCCTCGCGCACCACGCGCGCGCCGAGGTCCGCCTCCACGGCCTCCGCCACGCCATCGAAACCAACGGCGTCCTCCGCGTTTTCCTCAACGAGCCCGACGCCGACGCCACCACGCCGACCAAGGGCAACCCGCACTACGTCGGCCAGTTCGCCACGTTCGGCGGCGGCTGCGTCGGCGGCCCCGGTCACTGCGCCGCGCCCACCGGCCCGCGTCTCCTCCACGACCGCCGCCACCGCCATCCGAAGACTCCCGGCAACGTCCGGCTCGACGCCACCGCCGTCGTCGCCGCGCTCCGCGCCCGCGGCGATACCGATTTTCACGTCCACGTCGTCGTCGTCGGCCTCGACGGCCGGCCCCACCCCGAGCTCCTCCGCCTCAGCGCCGTCTCCCTCAACTTCTTCGACTAACCGTCCGCGTCCCCGTCCCCCATGCCCGCCACCTTCAAAATCCATCCCTCCATCGGCGTCGCGCGTCTCGGCGACAGCCCCACCGAATTCTACCTCTCGCCCGACGCCGAGCATACGCTCCCCGTCCAGTGCAACCCCGACGGCAGCGCCAAACTCGACGCCGCCGGCCACGAGATCCCCGTCGAGAAATTCAAGGACCCGCAGAACCGCATCAAGCGTCAGGCCGCGCGTTTTCGCGTTTTCGTTTACGACGAAGCCGCGCCCACCGGCCGCGAACTCCGCCTCGGTGACCCGCTCACGATCGTCAACCGCAACAACGGCCAGTCCATCGACGCCCAAGTCACCGACGTCACGTGGACCGTCCACCTCGCGAACAAAAAAGCCGCGTGGTATGAATTCGACACCACCAACGGCGAGCACGGCTACGACAAGAAGCACAAGCTCCGCAACGCCGAGATCACCGACAAGCACCTCCGCTCCCGCCTCATCATCGACGCCGGCCCGCGCTCGGTGAACCTGATCTCCGGCCCGGGCGCGCCGGCCGTCACGAGCGCCGAATTTTCCCGCCAGAAAAATCCCCTGATCCCCCAGTCCTTCCCGCCGCCCCTCGTCCCCAACTCCATCGACACCCTCGGCGAGATCAAAGTCTGCCAGCAGGACCACTCCAGCCGCCTCGTCGTCCTCGGCGGTTTCGGCAACTCCGGCTCCGCCGCCACCGGCCTCGGCCAACCCTTCGTCGATCACTACGCCAACAACGACGGCTGGTTCGACGACACCTCCGACGGCCCCGTCACCGCGCTGATCAACTACACGATCCTCAAGGTCGACGGCCGCCCCCCGGTGAACCCCGGCAGCACCGGCGTCGTCGCCGTCGACGACCCCGCGTGGTGCATCGTCGGCTACCCGCGCTACGTCCCGGAAATCTCCGACGTGATCACGATGGACGATCTCCTCTTCGACGTCGCCGTGCGCTTCTTCCGCGCGCACCCCGAGATCTACGGCACCGCCGGCCAGCCGCCCATCACGCGCGCTGACCTCGACCACTGGCGCGCCACCGCCACCTGGAACCGCAACTACCGCCCCTATTTCTGGCGCGACATTTTCCCGATCCTCGATCGCCCGCAGTATTTCAACTTCGTCACCGACCCCGGCCAGATGCTCGGTGGCGATCCGCACAACGCCACCCCCGGCACGCAAGGCCAGCTCGATCCCGACCAACTCTCCCTCCCGCCCGGCGATCCCAATGTCCCCGGCTCCGATCCGTTCGGCGGCAAACGCCGCTTCGTTTACTCGATCCTCCGCAAACCCGGCGACGAAAACGACTACACGCTCCCCAGCCCGTGGGATCCGACGAAAAAATTCCCCGGGATGCCCCTCCTCTGCGGCGACAACTGCCTCACCAACATCGCGCCCTCGAAATTCCTCCGCCTCACCGACACCCAGCTCTTTTTCCTGAAGCAGTGGGCCGACGGAAAATTCGTCAACGAGCGCCTCGAAAATATCACCGTCACGGTCCCGCCCGGCGAAGCCCTCGATCACGGCGCGCTCGCCACGATGCTCGGCGGCGCGTTTTGCCCCGGCGCCGAAGCCTGCTGGATCATGCGCAACCCCGCCATCTACGCGAAGCCCTACCGCATCAACGTCAGCGACGATTTCCTCCCCCACCCCGATCAGCCCTACCGCATCCCCGTGACGCTCAGCCTCAAGACCGATCTCAACACCGGCCTCGAACCCGGCGACCTCACCAAATACGGCGCCCTCCCGTGGCAGACCGATTTCAACGAG
>JBEANZ010000660.1:0-3978 GCA_041165185.1 Verrucomicrobiota bacterium
TCCCCGCCGCCGCCAGCGCGCGCAGCTCGGCATCGGGCGCGGTGTTTTGCAGAAAAAACGCGAGCCGCTCGGCGAGCGCGTGGTCGTCGAGCGGACCGGGCTTCGCCTGCACAGTGAGAAATTGCGGCGAGCACAGCGCCGCGGTGTAGGCGGTGATCATCGCGTCGGCAAAAGCCCCGCCAGCTTTCAGCGCGCTCTCAAACACCGGGAGAAATCGCTGGAGATCGCGCGCCGAAACCGGATGGCGGTAAGCCCGCGCGAGGAAATTCTCCAACAGCCGCGCGGCATCTTTGCTTGGTTCCGTCGACACCACTTCAATCTTCGTCTTCGGCTTCGGCCCGTCGGCAACATTCACCTCAGCCAACGGCAAATCGCCAAACAGCAGCCGATGCCCGGCCGACGGCCACTCGTCGTAGATCGGCCCCTCGACCTCCATCCACTGAAAGCCGACTCCCGGTGAGCCCTCCTTCGTTGCGAGGGGATTGCGGTAGCGCTTCGGCAGAAAATCCGCGCGGAAAAACCGTCCGCAATCGGGATGGATCGTTTCGCCCTTGAGCAACACCGCTTCCATCTCCTGCACGCTGGGCTCGATCGGCGCGTCGAATTTTCCGATCCAGCGATACAGGTGCGGCACGGTCTCCGCATAGACGGTCACCGGCTCCTGCCGTTTGCTCGGCATCACGTTGCTCAGATCGGGCACCCACCACGCGGTCGGCAATCCGGGCTCGGAGTTCGACGGCCCGATCCACGCGGAAAATGTTTTGAAGCGCAGCTTGTAACGGCCGGCCAGCGGCGCCGTGAAGCTGTCGAACCACATGTAGTAGGACGGAAATTGGCTGGCGATTTCGACGAAGGCGGCGAGTTCGCGCTGGGCCGGATCGTTATCCTCCCGCTTCATGGGCGCGTTGCCGTGCCGGCCGTAGAGTTCGTATTGCGACTGAAACCCGAGCACGGGAATGACCATGCGCTCCTGCTCGTTCGTGAATTTGCGCGTGTTGGCCAGGAACGTCTTTTGCTCGCGCGCGTAGTAGCGCGTGGTGGTCGTGGCGGGCGGAGAGATCTGTTTCGCCATCACGTCGCGCAGGGCGAATTCCGCCACTTCGAGATACTTGCTCATCTGCATGTGCGACACGTCGAGGGCCTCGCCGATCTTGTTGAAGTGATGCGCCTCGGGGTCCTCGGGCAGTTTTGTTTTCAACTGCAACCACGGCGCACCGAGCAAATCGCGGACGACGTTTTCATATTCGTAGCGATTGAGCCGGCGGCGCGTCGCGCGGCCGTTGAGCGCCCTGCGCGCCTGCTCGTGACCGATCAAACTCTCGGACAATTTTCCCGTGAACTCTGCCAGTTCGCTCGCCTCGGGCCGCGGCTTTTTTTTCGGCGGCATCTCGCCGCTCGACACGCGATCAAACACCTTCACCCACGTCGCAAAATTCTCCGGCTTGTCCGGCTGAAAACCAAGCGCCGTGAGATCGAGCCCGCTTTTCTTCTCAACGTCGTCGTGGCAACTGGCGCAGTGCGCTTCAATAAACTCTCTCGCCCCGGCTGGCAGCGACCCGGGCAACAGCGGAACTGCGGCGCAGGCCAGCGGGCCGATAATTCCCGCGAGCGCGGCGCAATACAGGACGAGGGCGAGTCGCATCGGCTGAGGGGTCGACAAGGCGTGGGGCCGTTCCCACCGCCTTTCAAGTGCATACTGAAAATGCCATGAAGCGATCCTGTCGTTCGGCCGCCAACGAGGCGGGAACGCGAACGCGAACGCCTCTCTGGACATTAGCCAACGGCCAACGCATTCCCTCCGCGCCCGATCAGGCCGCGCAGTGATGCAAAAGCACAAGAAAAAGCACACCTGTCCATTTGTTTGGAGGGCGTCGTCCTGCTACGCTTCTCCCTCAGTCTACCTTCCCCGGGCCATTCCCTTTGGCCCGTTCCCTGAAATCAAAACCCTGTGCCGTTCCCGGTCGCTATCCCATGAACCCTACCCTCCGCATCCCGACGCGATTCCTCGTGTTGCTCACGTTGCTGCTTGGCTCTCCGTTGTTCGCGCAGTCCGCGGCCCCCTCGGCCTCGGGCGCCAACGAAATCGTCACCCTCGATCCGTTCAGCGTGAAATCGACCGGCAACGAGGCCTACCGCACCGAGTCCAGCGCGAGCGGCCTCGGTTTCACGCTCCCGCTTGATCGCGTGCCCATCCCGATGACGGTGCTCACGACCAAGTTTCTTGCCGACAGCGGCAGCCTCAAGGTCGAGGACGCCCTCCGCTTCGTCAGCGGCGTCACGAACATCGGGCGCAGCAGCGGCACGGAGAATTTTGCCATCCGCGGCTTCGGCACCGGCAATGTCCTGCGCGATGGCGAGCCGTTCAACACCGCGACCGACACCGCGCTCATCGATCGCGTCGAGGTGCTCAAGGGCCCCGGCGCGATCATCTACGGCACCTCCGATCCGTCGGGCCTCGTAAACATCGTGCAGAAGCAGGCGCACTTCAAAAACGAAACCATCCTCAGCGGCACCTACGCCGAGGATGGCACCGTCCACGGCCTGCTCGATTTCAACCAGGCCTTCGCGCGCTCTGGCGAGTGGCGCGCCGCCGGACGGCTCCTGCTCGGCTGGTCGCACGATGGTTTCACGCGGCCCAACGAATACCGCGACCGCACGCTCGTCGCGCCGGCCTTCCATGTCGAATACGGCAAGAACACCGTGATGGACGCGCGTTTCAACTGGGCCAAGGAAACCGGCCGCCTCAACCGCATCCAGACGCCTTTCCTCAACACCGGTGAGGGCGGCAGCATCTTCGCGCGCGGCTTCGTGCCGATCACGGAGGACTTCACCTTCGTCACGCCGCACGACAGCTGGTTTCAGGAGGACAAGGGCTTCAACCTCCGCCTCGTGCAGCACCTCGGCGCCGACACCTCGCTGCTCGCCTCCTACGTCCAGTCCGAGATCGACGGCGTGCAGTATTTCAACATCGGCATGGGCCGCATCCAAGCCAACGCCCTCGGCCAGTTTATCGCCGCGCCCGCCCGCATGATCGTCGAGCCGCGCAAGACCGACCATCGCGGCCTTTCGCTCAAGGTCCTACACCACGTAAAGCTCGGCTCCACTGATCACAAAATCTCCGTCGGCATCCGCGACAACAAGGACACCAACTACGGCTACGCCTACTTCGACAGCCGCGTCTTCGCCTACACCGCGACCGTGATTTCCGATTCCACCGGCCCGAAGAAAGTCTCCTTCCCCGGCGCGCCGCGCTCCGTCTTTAGCCTCAACGATCCTTTCGCCACCACCATCACTGGCGTCGCCAGTGCGACGAATCCCAACCCCGTGCCGGTGCGCAGCGCCTACGTCACCGATTACGTCACGCTCATGGACGGCCGCCTCAACCTCCTCGCCGGCGCGCACTACATCGACATCCGCTCGCAGGACAAGACGGCCACGTCGCCGCAGTTCGGCGCGGTCTTCGAACTCGCCAAGGGCTGGAACCTCTACGCGCTCACCTCGAATTCCTATCGCCCCAACGGCCCCGCCAGCACGGTCAACCCCGCACTCGGCTTCACGGATCCCGAGAAGGGCTCCGGCAAGGAAATCGGCCTGAAGTTCAACCAATTCGACGGGCAGCTCACCGGCACGCTCTCGGCCTACAAGATCACCCGCGAAAACATCGTCCAGTTCCTCGGCGGCGTCTTCACGCAGAACAACAACATCCCGAGCGGCGAGGAACTCTCCCAAGGCCTCGAACTCGATCTGGTCTACACGCCGCTGCCGAACCTCTCGATCATGGGCGCGTATTCCTACACCGATGCCTACGTGAGCAAGAATCTCATCACGCCGGGCTTCGACAGCCCCGACGAAAACCGCGACGGCATCGCCGACATCATCGGCCTGCGCAAGGAAGGCGTCGCCAAACACGACGTGCGCCTCTGGGTCAGCTACGGTTTCGAGAAAAACTCCCCGCTGCGCGGCCTCTCCCTCGGCGGC
>JBEANZ010000661.1:0-2722 GCA_041165185.1 Verrucomicrobiota bacterium
CCGACCTCCAACTCGATCGCGTAATCGCGCACCGTTTCCGGCTGCGGGCGGCCCCACAACATGCGTGCCGTGTAGCCGTCGGCCTGCGAGAGCGTGAGGAAACGATGCAGCCCCGTGTCGAAGATCAATTGGACCTCGCGCACCGCGACCGGCGAATCCCACCGCAACTCGAGCCACGCCGGCAACCCCGCCGCCGGATCGCTCATCCAGCGGTGCGTGCCCCGCAGCGAGCGATCGGGCGGGCCACTCGTGTAGACCGCGTGCGTCTGCCCGGTCTCAAGTTCCTTCAGCACATTTTCCCACTGGTTCGTTGCCGCAGCTTGCGGCTCCGATGCTGGGCCGCACACCGCACGCGTCAGACCCGAAAACACGAGACGCGCTTCGCCCCCCGGTTGCTGACTCGAGGCCGAGGCCGTTGCGAGCCACGCTCTATCCGCCGTGTCGGCGTTTGTCAGACCAATGAGAAAGGCGTCATCACGCAGCAGGCGTTGCTGGATTTGGCCCATCAGCGCAGCGTCGTTGGCGACCGCGATCGGGTCGGTCTTCGCCCGCAATGCCAGCGCCGCCGCCGTGCCGACGCCCTGTCCGATCACGGCGCACGTCGCCATCACGCGCGTCGAGGCGAACGCGATGTGCGTGGCGGAAATGTTGCGCCCGGCGAAAAACAGGTTCCGCCGGTTCGCCGCGACGCACGCGCGCAGCGGGATGTCGTAGAGGTGCGGCAGGTGGTGTTGCGTGCAGGGCGGCTCGTCGGGCGAGTCGACGCCCTCCGGCGGATGCGTGTCGATCGGCCAGCCGCCGTAGGCGATGGCGTCGGGAAACGCGCGCGACGAAAACAGATCGTTTTCGGAGAGCACGTGTTGGCCGAGGAAGCGGCGGCTCTCGCGCTTGCCCGGCAGGAAACCGATCCAGTCGAGCGCCCAGAGCGAGGCGTCGAGGCCGGACTCGTTCTTGATGTGGTTCCACACGCCGAGCGCGATCGCGAGGCACTCGTCGCGGATGCGTTCGTTGTCCTTGATGGTGTCGAGCGTGCCACCCCACTCGAGCCACCAGTAGCCGTATTCGAGCCCGAGATCGGAGCCGCCCTTGCCGAACGGGCGGAACTTGAAATCGGCCGCGGAAAATTTCCGCACCCACGGCGGCGGCACGTAGGGCATCGGTCGGTCGTGCTTCTTCGCTTGAAACAGAATCGTGGAGCCGAGGGTTTTTTCGTCGGCGGCCGGTGGCGCAAGTTTTTCGCCGTGCGTGGCAGCGGCCTCGCGCCCGCGCATGAACGGCGCGCCGGCCTCCAGCGCGAGCCGCCCATCGCCCGTGCAGTCCACAAAGGAACGCGCACCGATCACGAAACGATCCTCGGTGGAAGGACGTTCGGCGGTGACGTCGACGATGCGGCGGCCTTCGACGCGCGCGGCGACGACGGTGGTGTTGAGGAAAAGCGTGAGGTTCGGCTCGGCGCGGCAGAGTTCGTAGAGCGTGAGATCGAAGAGGGCGGCGGAGCGCTGGGGGTTGCGCACGGCGAGCTCGAGGCGGATTTCCTCGATGAGCCCGCCCTCGCGCGGCTCGAGCACGAGCGGCAAGCCGGCGTGCAGGCCGGTTGCGCCGACGATGTGCATACGGATTTCCGAGGAGGCGTTGCCGCCGAGCACGGGCCGGTCCTGCACGAGGATGACGCGCGTGCCGAGGCGCGCGGCGGCGAGTGCGCAGCACACGCCGGCCATGCCGCCGCCCGCGACGAGGAGTTCGCAGTCGAGACGATGGGTCGTGACGACGCTCATGGGTGACGCCGCGCGGTCAGTTCACGTCCGCCCAGCGAAACGTGAGGTGCATGAGGTCGGGTGGTTTGCCGTCGCTGCCTTTGTAGGTGACGACGTGCATTCTTGTTTCCGCACCCGTGCCGCGGAAATACGGCACGGCGTAGTAGCCGTCGGTCACGCGGGCGTTCTCCGCGTTGTCGAGGATCGCGTAGGCGGCGATGGTGAGCGCGGCCGGATCGAGGCGGTAAAGGGCGAGTTGCATCGGGCGCGCGGCGGCGTTGGCGGGTTGCGTCGAGCTGCGGCCGAGCAGGTAAACGCCGCCGTCGCGCGCGAAGAGGCGGGGCCGCCCGACGTGCGTGCCGACGATCGCGTGCGTCGCGGTCAGGTCCGTCTGCGCGACGACACGAAACGTGGCGTCGGTGCGGTGGAGGCGCTGGCGGTTGTCGTAGCCGCGCGTGGAGACGAGCCAGCCGTCGCCGTGGCGGAGCAACGCGCTCTCGTTGAGCGGCACGTCGCCGAATTCGTGGCTGAGGTTGCGCACGAAGCGCCACGAACGGCCGTTGTCCTCCGTGCGAATCACATCGACGGAGCCCGCGTGCGGGCGCGGCGGGTCGACCGATTTTCCGCCAGCGAGATTCGAAAACGTCATCGCGAGCATCCACGTCGTCGCGCCCTCGGTGACGGCGTCGAAGGCGTAGCCGTATTCCACGCCGTCGATCACGCCGACGCGCGCGAGCGGGCCGAACGTCTTACCGCCGTCGCGCGACCAAACCGCGTGCAGGCCGGCGCGCGTCGTGGCCGAGGCCGGCGTTTGCACGTCGATGAAGTTCGCCAGATCGCCGTTCGCGAAACGCACCCACTCGCCCATCTGCATGATGTGGCCGTCGAGCTGCGCGAGCGTCTGCCGGGTCGTCACGCGGCCCGTCGCCGGATCGAGGCGCAGGAGGTCGAGCGCGGCGCCCACGTCC
>JBEANZ010000662.1:0-4828 GCA_041165185.1 Verrucomicrobiota bacterium
GCCGCGCGGGCGCGGGCGTTTGCCTCGCGGGCCAATCCCTACCCATCGCATGAAAAACCCGTCCCGTTTCCTCCTTGCCGCGGTGCTCGCCGCCGCGTTCGCCGGCGCCGGCCGCGCTCAGAACCGCACGTTCACCAACCAGTATTCGTTCGGCGACAGCCTGAGCGACAGCGGCAATCTCCTCGCCGCCACCACCGCGCTCGGCGCACCGAATCCGCCCGCCCCATATTTTCAGGGGCGCTTCTCGAACGGCCGCGTGTTTACCGAACAACTCGGCAACACCCTCGCGCTCACGGCGAATTCGCCGTCGAGCGTGAAGACCAGCCTGAACTTCGCCTTTGGCGGCGCGACCGCCGCCGGGGCGAGCACGCTCCCGCCGTCGTTCAGCACGCAGCTCGCGCTCTTCCAAGCCCGCGCAATCACCCCGGCGAAGACGGATTTGTTCACCGTGTTTTTCGGCGCGAACGACGTGATCCCCGTCCTCACCAACCCCGCGACGCCGACCAATCCCGGCCTCATCGACGGCGCCGGCGCGGCCGCGGCCACCGCGACTGCGGCGGGCATTCAGACGCTCGTCGGCCTCGGCGCGAAGAACATCGTCGTCGCCGGCCTGCCCAACCTCGGCGCCACACCGCGCTCCCTCGCGGGCGGCGCGACCGGCGCGGCCTTCGGCCTGCGGGCGACCACGGCGTTTAACGCGGAACTCTTCGGCCGCCTCGGCCGCATCGCCGCCGGCACCGCCGATCTCAACCTCACCTACGTCGATGTGCAGGGCGTGCTCGACCGCATCGTCCTCGACTACCAGACGCTCGGCTACGCCAACAACAACCGCTTCTTCCTCGCGCCCGCCGCGCAGGGCGGCGGCGTCGGCGATCCCAACAGCTACATTTTCTGGGACGACATCCATCCGTCCGCGAAGACCCACGGCCTCTTCGCCGCCATCGTGAACGAGGAGCTCAACCCGGAGCCCGTGATCGGGTTTGGCGGCACGCAGGGCAGCGCGGCGCTCGCGTTGCAGGGCCTCGGCGCGCGCGCGCACGAAGGACGCCTCGCGCAACTCGCGGGCAGCGCGCGCGCGACCGGTCGCGGCGAGGTCTACGCCTCGTTTAACTACGCCAACGGCGACCGCGTCGTGAACGGCCTCACGCCAAAATTCGCCTACGATGCGCAGGTGGTCACCGCGGGCTTCGACTCGCGCGTGGGCGACGGCACGTTCCTCGGCGCCGCGCTCCAGACCGGCCGCCTCGTCGCCAAGGTCGCCAACGGCGGCGGCGACTTCGCCGTCGAAGACGCCACAGGCCGCCTCTACGCGCAGTGGCGCGCCGACGCGCTCTCCGTTTCCTTCGATGCCGACTACGGCACCGTGCGCGTGAAGGGCATCCATCGCACGACGGCGTTCGCCGGGTTCCGCACGAATGGCAAGACGGCCGGCACCCATTGGGGCGCCGGTCTCACGGCGGCATGGGCGCTCAAGTCCGCCGGCCTCGCCGCGCGCCCCTGGATCGGTCTGCGCACGGAGCGCGTGAACCTCAACGGCTACGCCGAAAGCGACGTGCCCTCCCTCGGGATGGGTTACGATGCGCAACAGGCGAAGAGCTCCGCCGGCGCCATCGGCCTCGATCTCGGGAGCGACACGAAGCTCGGCGAAAAGGCGCTGCATCTGGATTTCGGCGCGGCCTGGCACGGCGAACTCGGCAGCCGCACGCGCACCCTCTCGGGCAAGCTCGCCAACAATTTCACGCGCACCACCGCGGTTGGAGTGAAAGATGGCGACGGCAACGGCGTGACGCTCGGCGTCGCGGGCACGCTCGCGCTCACGAAAAAATGGAGCGCGACGCTCGGCTACGCCGCCGACCTGCGGAATCACGACAAGCTGTCGAGCCGCGTCTCGCTGGCGATCCAGTCGGGCTTCTAATCGCGCCGCCCGAGGTAGGGCAGCGTCTCTGACCCGCCCTCGCCCGGCCGATGATGTTCGCCGGGCGCGTCACGGCCTGATCCTGTTTTGGACCGCTCGGGCGGGAGAGTTCGCCCGCTCGCAGCGCGCCTGTCCGTCGCAAGCGCGCGGCGGGGGCTTGCCTCGCCGCGGCGAGCGCGCGCGACGGCGGTGGCGTGCTGCACCCCTTCGGCACCGTCAACCCCGCGCTGCCCGATTGGGAGGACGAGTTGCGGCGCTGCGCGGAAACGCACCACATGCGCGGCCTCCGGCTCCTGCCCAACGACCACGGCTAGCCGCTCGCCGATCCGCGCTTCCCGGGTCTGCTCGCGCCCGCCACCGAGCGCGGCCGGCTCGTCCATATCGCCGTCGCGATCGAGGATGAGCGCTCACAAAACTCCGCGCTCACCGCCCCGCTCACCGATCTCGCCGGACTCGCCGAAGCGCTGCAATGCGTCCCCGCGCGCGTGATGCCATTGAACGCCTTCATACGCGCCGGCGCCGGCAGCGCCCCCACCGTGAGCCGCCTCGTGGCGACGCGGCGCGTGCGGCCGAGCTCGACGCCGTGATCTTCCAGCACACGTGGCTCAAGCGCCGCGGCGCCGGCAACCTCCCGGGCGAGTCGCCCCGATGGAACTCGCCGCGCTCGCCGCGCGCCACCCCACCGCCCCGCTCATCTGCGGCCACGCCGGCGGCGACCGCGAACTCGGCCTGCGCCCGACCACGACGCGTCCGCTCCGTGATTGCCAACGGCGGTAAGCCGCGAACGCTGCGGCGAACGCGCTCCGGGAAGCGCGCCCGGGGAACATCGGGACAACGGACGAACCGATTTTGGCATTGTGGCGCGACGGGACGCCGACACGTTCACGCGGGTCGGGTGCCGACCCGGAGAGGTGGCAGAGTGGTCTATTGCGGCGGTCTTGAAAACCGCTGGGCCGCAAGGTCCCGGGGGTTCGAATCCCTCCCTCTCCGCCATTTTTCCCGTATCAAGAACCTCTTGGTGCGGGATTATTTTTTCGGAAGTTGCTGCGCGTCTGATACGAGGGAAATCGGCGTTTTAACGCCTCCGAAATTAGTTCTCGTTTTGACCGGCCGCCGATTCGGCAAAATGCGTCCGGAAACAAGGCCGTGGCGGGTGCCGTTAAATTTCGGAGCGTGAGAATTTCGCGCAATGTGCGATACTGCCGCCCGAACAATTCAACCCGGGGCCGAGGCCGAATGGATCGCCCCTCCCATCTGAAACGGAGGTTCTTGCCATGTCTACGATCCTATCTTCTCCCTCGGTTCGCGCCCGCGCCCACGCGATAGCGGTCGCCATTTACACGCGCGTTTCCACTGCCAACCAAGTCGGCGGGCGCTTCGATTCCTGCGAGAGTCAGGCCGCCGTCTGCCGCGATTTCATCGCGAAACACGCCAGCGACGGCTGGTTCGAGGTCGCTTGCTTTTCCGATCCGGCTTACTCTGGCGGTTCGATGAACCGGCCTGGGATTCAGGCTCTGAAACGACTGATCGAAGCCGGCGAGGTCAAGGTGGTCGTTATTTTCAAACTCGAACGCGTGCTCCGCAGCACCGACGAATGGGGACCGTTCCGCTCTTTTCTCCAACAGCACGGCTGCCGGCTGGTCAGCCCGACCGAAGACCTTTCCGACGAAAGCCCGTCCGGCCGGCTTAAGAACAATCTTCTCATGAGCGTGGCGGAATACGAGCGGCTGAACACCGCCGAGAAAATCCGCATCAAGCTCAACGAGCAGGCCAAACGCGGATTCTGGACCGGCGGGCAGGTGCCGTTCGGTTACGTTTACGACGAGACCCTGCAAGGGCTGAGTCCGCACCCGACCGAGGCTGCCACGTTGCTTCGTATCTATGAGATGGCCGCCGGGCTGAAGTCGCTTACCGAAATCGCGAACACCCTCAACGCCGAAGGTCTCCGCACCCGCGCGCGGATTTTCAACCGCCGCAGCGGCACCAAGCAGAATGTCGGCGAAAAACGCTTCCGCTCCGACATCGTGCGCCGCTTGATCACGCGTCCGCTCTATGCCGGCCGGGTGCGCATGAACGGCAAAGAGTTTCCCGGCCAGCACGCGGCGCTCGTTTCCGACGAACTCTGGGAGCGCGCCAACGCCGCGATTCGGCCCGCGGCGCTGCCGGCACCGCGCCGCTTCCGTGATCGCGACAAGCATTTTCACTTGCTCAAGGCTGTCGCGTTCTGCGGCTGCTGCGGCCGGGCGATGATTCCCAACGCGAGCGGCAAGCTCGATCCCGACGGCAAGCCGTATCGCTACTACACCTGCGGCTACGCGCACAAGGAGCGCACCGACGCCAAGTGCCCGGTGCGACACGTCTCCGCCATCGCGCTCGAAACGGCGGTGGTCGGATTTCTGGGTTCGTGCAGCCAGCACCCCGATGCGCTCGCGGCCACGACGGCACACGCGAAGGCGAAGCGGCAGACTGATCGCGCACCGCTGCGCGCAAGACTCTCCGAGATTGAGCGCAACCTCGCCGGCGTCGGCGACCAACTCCGCAATTGCGCCCGCGTCCTGATCCTCGGCCAAGCCACCGCGCTTGACGGCGTGCTGCGCGAACAAGCCGAGGCGCTCAACGCCGAAAAACAGCGACTGCTCGTCGAGCGCGAACAAGTCCGCCTCGAACTCGCCGTGTGCGAGGAAAGCGACATCGAAACCGCCCGCGTCAGCCAGGCGCTGCAGAAGTTCAACGATCTGCTGCCGAGCCTCTCGCCCAACGAGCAGCGCGATCTCGTGATGCTGTTCCTCGAACGCGTCGAAGTGCGTCCGTCGTCGCGTCCTGCCGGCAAGCTCGGCGCAGGAGTCCGGCTCCTCGAGTTGCGCCTCAAGCTCCGCGTCAATCGCTTGGTCGAAGGCATGGCGGAGCGCCTCG
>JBEANZ010000663.1:0-7962 GCA_041165185.1 Verrucomicrobiota bacterium
GCCGCCGCCACATCCACCGCCCTGTTGCACCCGACGCTCGTCCGCGCTGCCGCCGCCGCCGGACTGGACGGCACAGCCGCGCCGCACCCCGAGGCGGCCAACGGCGCGCCGAGCGCCGCGAGCGCCGCCAGCCACCCAATCCTCTGGGCGATCGCGGGAATCGCCGTGCTCGCGGTGGGCGCGTGGGGCGTGCACCGCGCGTCGCGCACGCTGATGAAATCGTGGACGATTGGGCGCCGCGTAAGCGTCGGCTTCGGCGCCGTGCTCGTCCTCGTCGGCGTCTCCAGCGTGCTCGCGCTGCTCGCGTTGCGCGAAATCGGGGCGGCGGCACGGTTCCTCAAGGAGGACCCGATCCCGGGGGTGGAAGCGATTGCCGAACTCAAGGCCCGCGCGGTCGACACGCATATGCTGGTCCTACGCGACCTCCTCGCGAAGGACATGGCCGAGCGAGACGCCCTCGAGGCCAAGGTCACGGAAAACAAGGCCGCCGTCGACAAACTCATCGCCACCTACGACGCCACGATCACCACCGACGAGGACCGCGTGCTCTTCGCGCAATTCAAGGCCGAGCGGACCGACTACCTCGCCGTGCGCGGCGAGGTCATGAAGCTCGCCCACGACGGCGACCTCGACGGCGCGCATCGAAAAAACACCCAGCGGTTGCGGCCCGAGTTTGAGCGCATCCACGCCACGCTCGGCCGGCTCGTCGCCCTCAACGTCCGCAACTTGGAAATCGGCGCCGACCGCGCCGTGACCGCCGCCGACCGGGCCAACTGGATCAACGCCGCCGCCTTTACGGTGGTGTTCGCGCTCGGAGTCACGTGCGCGCTGGTAATTGTGGCTTCGCTGCGCCGCGCCCTCGGGCCCATCGCCGCGTCGTTGTCCGCCGGCGCGGAGGAGGTCGCGTCCGCCGCCGGGCAAGTGACCACCTCCGCGCAGTCGCTCGCCGAGGGCGCCAGCGAGTCCGCCGCCTCGCTCGAGGAGACCAGCGCCTCGCTCGAAGAGATCACCTCGATGACGAAGCGCAACGCGGAGAGCGCCGCGCAGGCCAAGGAACTCTCCGCTCAGACTCGCGCCGCCGCCGACGCCGGCGCCGCCGACATGGCGCAGATGAAGGGCGCGATGGACGCCATCAAACTCTCCGCCGGCGAGATCGCCAAGATCGTGAAGACGATCGACGAGATCGCGTTTCAGACGAACATCCTCGCGCTCAACGCCGCCGTCGAGGCCGCCCGCGCCGGCGAGGCCGGCATGGGCTTCGCGGTCGTCGCCGAGGAGGTGCGCTCGCTCGCCCAGCGCTCGGCACAAGCCGCCAAGGAGACCGCCGCCAAGATCGAGGACTCCGTCGCGCGGAGCGAGCACGGCGTGCAAATTTCCACCCAGGTCGCCGCCTCGCTCCAGCGCATCGTCGAACGCGCGGCCACGGTCGATGCGCTCGTCGCCGAAATCGCCGTGGCCTCGCACGAGCAGAGTCAGGGAATCGGTCAGGTGAACACCGCCGTCACGCAGATGGACAAGGTCACGCAGGCCAACGCCGGCAGCGCCGAGGAATCGGCCGCCGCTGCCGAGGAGCTCAGCGCGCAGTCCGCCGAACTGCGCAGGCTCGTGGGTGGCCTCGGCGTGTTGGTCGGCGCCGCGAATACCGCGACGATAGCGGGCGGCCGCGAGCCGGCCACACCGCCGCCACCGACCGCCGTGCAAAGCCCGGTGTTGGCCCGCGCCGCGAGAGCGACCGTGCCCGCACCGGTGCAGCGGCGCCTCGTCGGCGCAGCGGCGACCCTCCGCGGTCCTGCCGGCGAGGCCAACGGCCACTCGGCCGCCGGCCACGAAGATTTCTTCAGGAATTCCTAACCGCCAACCTCCGCCCCCCCGTGAGCCCGTCCGCCGACCCGTCGTCCCGCCGCGCCCCGAATCCGCTCTGGTGGCGGCTGTATTTCGCGCTGGCGGCCTTCGACCTCGTCACAATTTCGTTCAGCCTCTACCTGAACCACCGGCTGATCGGGTTGCACGACGACTCGGTCGCGGTGAACCAGGAATGGGCCGCGCGGCTGAGCGGGTTTTCCGATCTCGCGCAACTGGCCGGCGCGGTGAACGCCCCCGGCAACGACGTCTTCGACTCGCGCGATGTCGCGGCCGAATCGGCGCGCACGGCGACGGCCCTCGCCGAATTCAACCGCGCCCTCGCCGCCGCCGAAACCGATCTGCTTACCAACGCGCCGCCCGCCGCCGCCGCCAGCCTGCGCGCCGATCTGCGGCAAGTCGGCGAGGCGATCGGCGCGATGGTCGAGGAGGCCAACCTCATCTTCGGCTTCTTCCGCGCCAACCAGGCCGACAAGGCCGGCGAGCGCATGGCCACGATGGATCGGAAATTCGCGCAACTGAACGCCGGCTTCGCCGCGCTCGGCCACCACGTGCGCACGATCCAGGCGGAGAATTTCCGTGCGCAGCAGGCCGCCTCCGCCGTCGTGCGGCGCTACGAGTTTTTCATCGCCGCCGCCATCGTGCTCATCGTCCTGGCCGTGACCGTTTACGGCCACCGCATGGCGCGGACGATGGGCGCCGTCGTCGACGAGCGGGAGCGTTACCTCGCCGAGCTGCGCGATGCGCAAACGGGCCTCGAGCGGCGCGTGGCGGAGCGCACCGCCGAGTTGCGCGAGGAAATTCTCCGCCGCGAGCGCGCTCAGACCGAGGCGCAGGAAACGCACGCCCAGCTCCTCATCGCCTCGCGCCAGGCCGGCATGGCCGAGGTCGCGACCGGCGTGCTCCACAACGTCGGCAACGTCCTCAACAGCGTAAACGTCTCCGCCGCCGTCGTCGTCGAGCAGCTCCGCACCTCGAAGACCGCAAGCCTCACGCGCGCCGTCCAACTGCTCGGCGATCATCGCGGCGACCTCGCCGCCTTCCTCGCCGATGATCCGCAGGGGAAAAAACTGCCGGAGTTTTTCGTCGCCGTCGCCGCGCAGCTCGCGCGCGAGCAGGCGCTGCTCGCGCGGGAGGCCCGCGAGCTCCAGGCCAACATCGAGCACATCAAGCAAATCGTCGCCATGCAGCAGTCCTACGCGAAGGTCTCCGGCGCGCAGGAGAAACTCGCCGTCGCCGATCTCGTGGAGGACGCATTGCGCATTTCCCTCGGCGGCCTGACGCGCCACCGCGTCGAGGTCGTGCGCGAATTCGCCCCCGTGCCTCCCGTGCTCGTTGATCGGCACAAGGTGCTCCAGATCCTGATCAACCTCGTCAACAACGCCAAACACGCGCTCGAGGAACGCCCGGATGATCGGCGGCTCACGCTGCGCATCGCGGCCGGTCCCGCCGGCCACGTGCGCCTCGAGATCGCGGACAACGGCGTCGGCATCCCCGCCGAAAATCTCAACCGTATTTTCAACCACGGGTTCACGACCAAGGCGTCCGGCCACGGCTTCGGCCTGCACAGCGGCGCCAACGCCGCGCGCGAGATGGGCGGCTCGCTCCACGTGCGCAGCGACGGCCCCGGCTGCGGCGCCACCTTCGTGCTCCACCTCCCGCCCGAACCCGCCGCCGTCGCCACCGCGCCCGCCGAGCCGGAGCGCCGCGCGGCCTGAGTCCCGATTTCATGTCTTCGTTCCCGCGCCTCCTCGTCGTCGACGATCAACCCGCGATCCACGACGACTACCGAAAAATCCTTTGCCCTGATCGCATGGGCGCGGCCGTCGATGCGCTCGAGGCGGAGCTGTTTGGCACGGCCCCCGCGCCCGCCGCGCCCACGGGTTTCACGGTCGACTCCGCGCACCAGGGCCAGGAGGCGCTGGCAAAAATTCGGCAGGCCCTCGCGGACGGGCGTCCCTACACGCTCGCGTTTGTCGACGGCCGGATGCCGCCCGGTTGGGACGGCGTGGAAACCATCGCCCACCTCTGGGCCGCGCAACCCGATCTCCAGATCGTGTTTTGCACGGCTTACGCCGACTACTCATGGGATCAGATCGTCGCGCGCCTCGGGCAGAGCGACAGCCTCGTCATCCTCAAGAAACCCTTCGACAACGTCGAAGTCCTCCAACTCGCCCACGCGCTCACGCGCAAGTGGGAACTGCTCCGCGCCGTGCGCGGTCGCGCCGAAGAACTGGAGACGACCGTCCGCCGTCGCACCGCCGAACTCGAAGCCCTCAACCGTGACCTCGTCGCCGCCACCGCCGCAGCCGATGCCGCCAACCGCGCCAAGAGCCGCTTCCTCGCGACGATGAGCCACGAGATTCGCACGCCGATGAACGCCGTCCTCGGCCTCGCCGATCTGCTGCTCGACACCCCGCTCAACGACGAGCAACGCGACTTTGTCGAAACCGTCCGCAGCAGCGGCGATGCGCTCCTCGGGGTCATCAACGACATCCTCGATTTTTCCAAAATTGAGGCCGGCCACCTCGAACTCGAACAGGCGCCCCTCGATCCGCGCCTCTGCCTCGAGACCGTCGCCGAGCTCCTCGCGCCGCGCGCCGCTCAAAAACACCTCGACCTCGTGACGGAGGTCGACGACGCCGTGCCGCCTCGCCTGGTGGGCGACGCCCTGCGCCTGCGCCAGATCCTCCTCAACCTCGCGGGCAACGCGCTCAAGTTCACCGAGACCGGCGAGGTGTCGTTGCAACTCCGCCTGCGCGCGCGCGTCGGCGACCGCGCGGAGTTGCAGTGCGACGTGCGCGACACCGGCGTCGGCCTGACGCCCACGGAGCGCGCAAAACTTTTCCGCCCCTTCGCGCAGGCCGACAGCTCGACCACGCGACGCTACGGCGGCACCGGCCTCGGCCTCGCGATCAGCCGCTCGCTCGTCGAGCTGATGGGCGGCCGCCTCTGGGTGGACAGCGCACCCGGCGCCGGCTCCACGTTTTCCTTCACCCTCGATCTCGCCGTCGCCGCCTCCGAGGAAAACTCCGACGCGGTCCCGCCGCCCGCGCTCGCGGGCAAACACCTCCTAGTCGTCGACGACAACACGACCAACCGCCGCATCCTCGTCCACCACATCGAGCGCTGGGGGGCGCGCGCGTGCTCCTTCGCCACGCCCGCCGCGGCGCTCGCGGCCGTGGACGACGGCGCGAGTTTTGATCTCGCGCTGCTCGATTTGCACATGCCGGGGATGGACGGCGCCGCGCTCGCGCTCGCGTTGCAGGGTCGCCTCGGCGCCGCTACGCCGCCGCTGCTGCTGTTGAGTTCGGTCGGCACGAAGCTCCCGCCCGAGGAGCGCGCCCGCTTCGCGCGCGTGCTGCACAAGCCGGTGAAAACCGCGCTGCTGCGCGCCGCGGTCGAGCAGGCCTTCGCCGTCGGTCGCGGCGAACCCGGCGCGACCGTGCCTTCCGGTTTTGACCGGGACTTCGCGTCGCGCCGTCCGTTGCGCATCCTGCTCGCCGACGACAACGCCGTGAACCGCCTTGTCACACTCACAATGCTCCGCCGCTACGGCTACGACCCGGCGGCCGTCGCCGACGGCGCCGCCGCGGTCGCGGCGGCGGCGGGCGAGCCGTTCGATCTCGTGCTCATGGACGTGCAGATGCCGCACATGGACGGGCTGGAAGCGACCCGCCGACTGCGCGCGCGCGAAGCGCGCGGCGCGCCCGCGCCCTACATCGTGGCGATGACGGCCAATGTGAGCCGCGAGGATCGGCAGGCGTGCGCGGCGGCGGGGATGGACGATTTTCTCGCGAAGCCCGCGCGGCTCGCGGACTTGCTGGCCGTGTTGACCCGCGCGGCCGAACACGCGCCGGGCACCGCACCGGCCGCGGCGCAGGCGGCGTGAATGGCCGCGCTTGCGCGGGTGCGGCGGGACGGGCCCTGCGCGTCAGGGCGCGCTCGCACGCGTCGTGCAGCTATCCCGGGGCGCAAAAGGACGTGAACCGGCGGGCCGCGTGGCAGGGGTTTTCCAGCCCATGTTGGCGGCGCGAAGCGCCGTCCACGGGTCAGCAGACCCGTGCCACACAAGCCTGATGTCGTCTGACCTCTGTTCCCCTCTCGCCCCCAGCGCATCCCGCGCAGGAAGTTTGGTTGCGTGCCGTCGCCGCGAAATCCACACGGAAACCATGCGCCACTCTTCGCTCGTATTCTTCGCCGCCACGCTCGCCCTCGCCCTCGCTCCGCTCCGCGCGCAAGTGCCCGCCGAGGTCCCGCTCAAGCTCGCGGACTTCGTCGTCACGCCGAGCCAGTTCGGCGTCGCCGACCGACGCGGCGCCTCCGCGGCCTCGCTCACGAGCGCGGAACTCGAGTCGCTCCCCCAGCTCGGCGACGATCTCTTCCGCTCCATCGCGCGGCTGCCCGGACTCGCCGCGAACGACTTCACGGCGTCGTTCTGGGTGCGCGGCGCGCCCAACACCCAGCTCCTCGCGCGCCTCGACGGCGTGACGCTCGTCGAGCCGTTTCACCTCAAGGACGTCGATGGCGCGCTCTCGCTCATCGACCCTCGCACCGTGAGCCGCCTCGATCTGGTGACCGGCGGATTCGCCGCCGATTTCGGAGATCGCCAGGCCGCCGTCCTCACGATCGACACGCGCGCGCCCGCGCGGCGGCGCACCGGACTCGAGTTGAGCCTCACCGGCGTCGGCGCGCACACCGAGGGAAACTTCGCCGACAAGCGCGGCCGCTACCTCGTCTCCGCGCGCCGCGGTTATCCCGATCTCGCGTTGAAACTCGTCCACACCGACGAAGACATCAGCCCGCGCTACTACGACGTGACCGCGAAACTCGAATTCGATCCCGCGCCGGGAAACACGATCTCCGTCCACGCGCTCCACGCCGGCGACACGCTCCGCTACCTCCGCAAAAACAACCCCGACCTCGCGAGCGACTACGACAGCGACTACGTCTGGACGCGCTGGCGCGGCGCGGTCGGCCCGGCGCTCACCGGCGAGGCCGTGCTCTCGTTTTCGCGGCTCACGTGGACGCGCCACGGCGGCGGCACGATGGACGGGTTTCCGTTTTCGCTGCGCGACGAGCGCACGCTCGATCAACTCGCCGTGCGCAACGACTGGTCGCTCACGCTCGGCGAGCGCGCCCTCGTGCGCGGCGGCGTCGAGGCGACGAGCGGCCACGCGCGCTACGATTACGCGTTCTCGCACCAGTTCACCACTGCGAGCGCCGGCCGCCAAATCATCGTCACCGACGCGCGCCGCTCTACCGCGCGGCCCAGCGGCGATGCGCTGGGGGCGTTTGTCGCGCTGCGCGCGCAGCCGCTCGCCGCGCTCGTCGTCGAACCGAGCGTGCGCTTCGACCGCCACACCGCGTCGCGCGACTCCGACGCGAGCCCGCGTCTCAACGCCGCGCTCACCCTCGGCCGCGCCACGCTCCGCGCCGCCTGGGGACTTTATTTCCAATCGCAGGGCCTGCACGAACTCGCCGCGCACGCCGGCGACACGCGTTTCTACCGCTCCGAGCGCGCCGAGCACCGCGTCCTCAGTTTCGAGACGCCCCTCGCGCGCGGCGTCGGCCTGCGCCTCGAAGCCTACGAGCGCCTCGCCACGCGCGTGCGCCCGCGCTGGGAAAATCTCGACAACCCCTACGACCTCTTCCCCGAGGCGCAGGATGATCGCGTTCGGCTCGCGCCCGCGCGCGGCCGGGCGCGCGGCGTCGAGCTGCTCCTCGCCGGCCCCGGCGAAGCGCAGCTCACGTGGAACGCCTCCTACGCGCTCTCGCCCGCCGAGGAGTTGCTCGGCGCCACGTGGAGCCCGCGCGCCCGCGATCAGCGCCACGCGTTTTCGGCCGACGCCACCTACGCGCCCGGCCCGCGCTGGCAGTTCAGCGCCGCGTGGCAGTGGCACAGCGGCTGGCCGACGACCGACGTGCTCTACGCGCTCGCGCCGCTCACCAACGGCCGCCGCCTCCTCGTCTCCACCAACGGCGCGCCCTACGCGCTCCGCCTGCCCGACTACCACCGGCTCGATTTCCGCGCGACGCGCCGCGTGACGACCGCGCGCGGCGACCTGCGCCTCTTCCTCGACGTCGCCAACGCCTACGACC
>JBEANZ010000664.1:0-4608 GCA_041165185.1 Verrucomicrobiota bacterium
CCCTTCAGGATGCTCGATCAAAAACAAACTGACCGGGGGTGTCGCCGCAACGGCTCAACCCCCGGCTACTTTCTGGCACACCTCCGGTGTGCAAACCCGCCCAGCCGCCAGAACCGGCGCGACCGAAATCCTAAATTCAATGGCAGTGGGGCACCGCCCTGGGAAATCCATTGGAAAGGATCGAAGCCCTGAATGGGCGGCAGCCCCCGCCCTACCTCGACTGAAACAGCTCCGCGATCACATCCTCGAGCGGCACGTCCTCGATCGTGATGTCGGCGACGGGGCCGGCGCCGAGGATTTCCTGCGAGACGGCCGCGATGTTTTCCGCCGGCACGCGGAGGGTGAACTTGCCGTCGTCGCCGCGCTTCGTCTCGCCGTGGACGGAGCGCCACGTGTCGGGAAAGGCCCCGCCCGCCGCGCCCGCGACCGCGGGGAGAAACGTCACAATCTTTTTCTTCGCGCCGCCGGCGTTCTCGAGCCGGTCGAGCGCGCCGTCGTAGATTTTCTTCCCCTTGTGGATCACGACGACGCGTTCGCAGAGTTCCTGGATGTCGGCCATGTAGTGGCTCGTGAGCAGGATCGTGACACGGTGCTGGCGGTTGTAGTCGCGGAGAAACTGGCGCACGGCCTTCTGCGAAACCACGTCGAGCCCGATGGTCGGCTCGTCGAGGAACAGCACGCGCGGGCGATGCAGCAGCGCGGCGATGAGTTCCATTTTCATGCGCTCGCCGAGGGAGAGCTCGCGCACCATCACGTTGAGTTTCTTGCCGACATCGAGGAGCGCGAGGAGTTCGTCGAGCGTCGCCTTGAACTGCGCCTCGGGGATCGCGTAGATGGCGCGCAGGAGGTTGAACGACTCGATGGCGGGCAGATCCCACCAGAGCTGGTTTTTCTGGCCCATCACGAGCGCGAAGAGGCGGCGGTAGGCGTTCTCGCGTTTGGTGGGATCGAAGCCGGCGACGCGCGCGGTGCCGCTCGTCGGGTAGATGAGGCCCGAGAGCATTTTCAACGTGGTGGTTTTGCCGGCGCCGTTGGGGCCGAGGAAGCCGACGAACTCGCCCTCGCCGATAGAAAACGACACGTCATCGGCCGCGCGGGTCTCCTCGAATTCGCGATGAAACAGGCCCTTCACGCCGCCCCAGAACCCGGGCTTTTTCTTGTAGGTGCGAAAGACGCGCGTGAGGTGGGAGACTTCGATCATCGGGAGGGCGGAGCGTGCTGGGCCGCGCGGCGACGGCAAGTCGCGATGCGAGCGCGCCCGACGCGCGGAGCGGGCCAGGGCGCGAAAAACCGGAACACCCCGCGGCCCGCGTGCGTCTTTGCGGCCATGCGCCCGTTGTTTCCCGTTCTGCTTTCCTTCGGCGTCGTCCTCGGCTTGGCGACGGCCGGTTGCTCCAGTTCGCCCCTCAACCGGATCGACGCGAACCGCGCGGCCTACGAATCGTGGCCGGTCGAGATGCAAGGCGCCGTATTCGAAGGGCGCGCGGTCCAGGGCATGACGCCCGAGATGGTGCGCACCGCGCTCGGTCCGCCGACGCGCGTCGACGTGCGCTCGGGCGCCAACGGCGAGGACGAAATCTGGGTCTACGAAAACGGCGGCGCGAGCGGCCTGAAACTCCCGCTCCCTAACATCGGCATCGGCGGGAGCATCGGCGGCGTGGGCGCCTCGACCGGCGGGCGCGGTAGTGCCCGCGGCGGCAGCGGCAGCGGCAACGATCCCGAACGCCGGGAAATCGTATTCAAGGGCGGCGTGGTGGCGCGCGTGGAGTGACGCGAGCCGCGGCGCCGGCCGCGCGCGCGACGTTGACCGCGCCAAGCGGCGCGCCTCTCATGCGCCCATGCCCCACCGCACCCGCGCCGGATTTTCCTTTTCCGTTTTTCACGCGCTCGTCGCCGTCACGCTCGCCGCGTTCGTCCTCGCCTTGCTGGCGCCGCGCGCGCCCGCCGCCGAGTCGCCCACCGCCGCCGCGCGCCCGCCCAACATCCTTCTCATCGTCGCCGACCAGTGGCGCGCGCAGGCCTTCGGTTTCGCCGGCGATCCGAATGTCCGCACGCCGCACCTCGACCGCTTCGAGCGCGAGAGCGTTCACTTCACGCAGGCCGTCTCGGGCACGCCGGTGTGCTCGCCGATGCGCGCTTCGCTCCTCACCGGCCAGCGCCCGCTCACGCACGGCGTGTTCATCAACGACACCCCGCTCAACCCCGCCTCCACCACGCTCGCCACCACGCTCCGCGCCGCCGGCTACGACACCGGCGCGATCGGCAAATGGCACGTCGATGGCCACGGTCGCTCCAACTTCATCCCGCGCGAGCGCCGCCTCGGCTTCGACTACTGGAAAGTCCTCGAATGCACCCACGCCTACAACAACTCCGCCTACTACGCCGACGGCCCCGAGAAACTGAAATGGGACGGCTACGACGCCCTCGCCCAGACGCGCGACGCCCAAAGCTTTCTCGATAAGCGCACGCCCGCCGATCGCCCGTTTCTCCTCTACCTCGCGTGGGGCCCGCCGCACAACCCCTACGAAACCGCGCCCGCCAAATACCGCGCGATGTATGAGCCGGAAAAAATCCAGCTCCGCCCCAACGTCCCCGCCGAGCTCGCCGCCGCCACGCGCCGCGACCTCGCCGGCTACTACGCGCACTGCACCGCCCTCGACGATCTCTTCGCCGATCTGCTCGCGACCCTCGCCGCGCGCGGCCTCGCCGACAACACCATCATCGTCTTCACCGCCGACCACGGCGACATGCTCGGCTCGCACGCGATGCAGCGGAAACAGAAACCCTACGAGGAATCCGCGCGCGTCCCCATGCTCTTCCGCGTCCCCGCCGCGCTCGGCGTGAAACCGCTCCGCTCCGCCGCGACCATCAACACCGAGGACCTCATGCCCACGCTCCTCGCCCTCTGCCGCGTGCCGATTCCCGCGAGCGTCGAGGGCGCCGACTTCGGCCCCGCCCTCCGCGGCGGCGCCGATCCCGCGGGCGGCGTCGCGCTCGTGCAATGCCCCGCGCCCTTCGGCGAATTCACCCGCGCCATCGGCGGTCGCGAATACCGCGCCGTCCGCACCGCCCGCCACACCTTCGCCCGCGACCTCGACGGCCCGTGGCTCCTCTTCGACAACGAAACCGACCCCTATCAACTCAACAACCTCGTCGGAAAACCGGAGCACGCCGTCCTCCAAGCGCAGCTCGACGCCCAGCTCGCGAAAAAACTGAAAGCCAACCGCGACGAGTTCCGCCCCGCCGCCGAATACATCGCGAAATGGGGCTACAAGGTGACCGCCACCGGCACGATGCCGTATACGAATTGAGCCGCCCGGCTCGTTGTAGGGCGGGGTCTCCCGACCCCGCCGCCGCCCGCCTCGCCCCTATCGTTCCCCATGCAAACCAAATGGCGCCTCTCGCACGCCCAAGGCTACCTCGGCCTCGGCATGGTCGCCGAAGCCGCCGCCGAACTCGACCGCATCCCCGCCCGCGAACGCCGCGCCACCGAGGTCGTCGCGTTGCGCATGACGATACTGCAGGAGCAGCAAGACTGGGCCGCGCTCGTCCCGTTCGCCGCGGAGTTCGTGCGCCGCGAGCCCGCCGAAATCTCCGGCTGGATCACGTGGGCCTACGCCACGCGCCGCGCCGACTCGCTCGCCGCCGCCCAAAAAATCCTCCTCGCCGCGATCCCGCACCACCCGAAGGCGGCGATGGTGCAGTTCAACCTCGCCTGCTACGCCAGCCAGCTCGGCCAACTCGACGACGCCCGCCACCACCTCGAACTCGCGCTCGCGCTGGACAAGGACTTCACCGCGCTCGCGAAGACCGACCCGGATCTGGCGGCGTTGCGGGAGGCGACCCCCGACAACTCCTCGGCCGACTAACGCGCGGTCGGCGAGTGCGGGCCCTTCCCGGGGAGCGCCTGCGTCCCGCAGGCCGTCCTCGGCGTCCCGCCGAGGACTTCCGGGGCACGGGGAGACGCGTGCGCTCCCCGGAATAATTCGAGTCGCCCTCAATCGCGGAGGCCGAGCCAGGCCAGAACCGGGGCCACCCACAATCCCAACGCGATCGAACCCCAAATGGCCGCGCAAATCCAAAACGTCACCGGATCTTCGTTGCGCCGAATCCAACGAGTATGGCTACCCTGCATCACTCCGTTTCGTATCCCGCACACCCAAATGAACGTCGCCGGGATTCCGAAGAGAAAACAAACAAGGTTCGTGCTCATGTTACGTCGCGCAGTATTTCGCTCCGCAGTGCTACCTCGCCGAAGGATCGGCCGAGAGACTGCGGTCCGCAAAATCGGCACTCACTCCTCCTTCTCGTCCTCCTTCGACCCCGCCCGCGCCCGCCCGCCTTTGAGGCTCGCGAGGTAGGCCACCACGTCGCGGAGTTCGCGGGGCTGCAAAATCGCGCCCATCGCCGGCATGATCGAGACCGGCGGCGATTGGCTCGCGATTTCGCTGCGCGGCACGGTGCGGCGCTTGCCGTCGAACGCGCGCACCGTTACCGAGGTCGGCGTCTCGGCGGCGAGCGTGCCGACGAGTTCGGTCTTATCCTTCAGCGTCACGTTCACCATGCCGTAGCCGGGCGCGAGTTTCGCGTTCGGCGCGAGTAGCGATT
>JBEANZ010000665.1:0-5733 GCA_041165185.1 Verrucomicrobiota bacterium
TGGCTGCGCGACGGCCTCGGCATCATCAAGTCCTCGCGCGATGTCGAGGCGCTCGCCGCGCAGGTGACGGACACGCACGGCGTCTATCTCGTGCCCGCCTTCGCCGGCCTCGGCGCGCCGCACTGGGACCAATATGCTCGCGGCCTGCTCGCCGGCCTCACGCGTGGCACGACCTCGGCGCACATCGCCCGCGCGGCATTGGAAGGCATCGCCTATCAAGTCGCCGACGTGCTGCACTCGATGGAAGCCGACGCGAAAATCAAGTTGAAGGAACTCCGCGTGGACGGCGGCGCGAGCACGAACAACCTGCTGATGCAATTCCAGTCCGACCTCCTCGGCGTGCCCGTCGTGCGCCCGCGCGTCTCCGAGACGACCGCCCTCGGAGCCGCCTACCTCGCCGGCCTCGCCGTCGGCTATTGGCAAAACACCACCGAGATCGCCGCCCAATGGCAGTCCGACCGCCGCTTCACCCCCGCGATGAAAACGGCTGCACGCAAAAAACTTCTAGCCGGCTGGAACAAGGCGCTCGCGCGCGCAAAGCGGTGGGAAGAGGCGGGGTAATTCGCATCCCATAGCACAACGTCCGCCGCTCGTCGGCGCGCCGTGGCAATTCTCACATACGCCGCGCGACGGCGCGGCGGCGAGGTTCCCGCTGCCAATGACCCGACACCTGACCGACCGGCGCTAGGTCTTGCGCTGGCGGTAGGCGATCAAATCGGCCGGTGAAATCTGATCGGACGGCACGAGCCGATAGTGTGCCTCGTCAACCACCTTGATCGCACCGTCCTCGAGGGTGAGTTCGAAGAGGGCAATCATATCGTCGGCCATGAACTGCGCCGAGATTGCGCGGCAAATCAGCCCTGGAAATTTCTCTTCGCAGCACGCGATGTCTTGCTTGGCCTGCACCGGAGAGAGCTTGTCGCTGCCACCCTTGGCCTGCACCGGGACCACGAAGTGCCGCCCATGCCGGTCGACCCCGACGTAGACTTCGTCGATCTCGATCTGGCCGATGCCTTCTACCGAAGTGCGGAGATGGCTTTGGAGGGAATAGGCCGCAATTCCGAGAAAGATGTCGACCAGCCGGTTGTATCTGACCTTGGCCAATAGCGCCTGTTCGTCCGACAAGGCATAGCCGGCGATCAGCTCCGGGGTGCTGTCGGGCACTTTGATCGTGACCAGATTTTCGTTGGGCGCGATGCGGCTCAGCTTGGCGAGGCGGAAGGCGTATTGCGACCGTCCCACCCCTTCGATGATCCACTCGTAGCCTTCGGGCTGGGAGGCAGCCACAGTGGCGGGCATCGCAATGCGGAAGCGCAGAGCGTAGATGATATCCCCGAGATTTTTCGGCAAAACGATCCTCAGTTTTTTCGCCGCTTTGACCAACTCGTCGCGTTCGAACAGCACCTCGCGCGAGCCGGCGACAAAGTGATCGAGAAAGATTTTCTCGATCAGGGCCTGGTAGCGATTCGGGCGAGCCCTCTTGTTCTTAGGCATACTTGAGCTCCTCTTGGCGCTGAGCCTCGGTTTCGAGCTGGGTGCGTTTGCGGCTGCCGCTTTTGCGGTCCCGGTTGCCGATGGGAATGGGAATGCCAAAATGGCGGGAGGCCTCGGCCATGCCCATCATCAGGAGAGGCACCGGACCCAGCGGCATCACGCCTTTGGGACGTTCGGGTTTCGCACCGGTGGCTTGGATAATTTCGCCGGCGATCGCGCGGGCCATGGGGGGGGGCACGGCGTTGCCTACCTGTCGCGCGCCATGCCACTTGGTCACATGGAACCGAAACCAATCGGGGAAGCCGTGCAGGCGGGCCATCTCGCGGACGGTAATGCAACGCGGGTGGCGGTAGTGAATCGGCCGCGGGCTCGTGAATGCTCCGCGCGCGGCATCGCTGCCAGCCCGCAGGGTGTTGCACACGCCGCTGGGCGAGAGTTTGAGAAAGCGCGAAATTGGTTCCACTTCCCCCGCCTTGGTCGCGGTGAATCGTCGCCGGGAAATCTCGGTGTGTTCGCTGCGGGTGCTCGCCGTGAGCAGCTGCGAATCCCACTCGCGGCGATAGCCATAATGCCACGCGGCCGCGGTGGTGCAGCGCATCTCGGCAGCGTAGGCCGACAACTTGCCCCAATTTTCGGTGTGCACGTGGTCGAGTTCATTCAGCTCTTGGAAGTTTTCGGCATCAGGAAGGTCGGCGAGCGCGTCGCCGCAGGTTGGCCCCAAGGTCAAGCCGGCGAGAGCGGCGTCGGAACCGGTCCGGGCGGTCGTGGCGATAGGATAATCCGGCAGCTTCAGGCCTTTTCGCGCACCAATCAGGATCAGGCGCTCGCGGACCTGGGGGGTGCCATAGGAAACGGCGTTGAGCACACGCCACGGCAGGCGCACATTATAGCCGACCAAGCGGAACTCCTCGATCAGCTCCTCCAAAAATTTGCGATGGGCGCCGACCGTGAGACCTTTGACATTTTCGAAGACAAAATAGTTGGCGTCCAATTCGCGAACAATCCGCACAAATTCGCGCACCAGCGAATTTCTCGGATCGTCGAGCACGCGCTGTCCGATGAGCGAAAATCCCTGGCACGGAGGGCCTCCGAAAACGACATCCACCCGCTTGTCCCCGATATTGGCCACCCGGCGAATTTCAATGCCAGTCAACCCAACCACCGACCGGGCAAGCACGGCACATTCCGGGAAATTGAATGCGTGGGCGGCTGCGTGAATGGGGTCATATTCGACCGCAGCCATGACGTCGAATCCAGCTTGCTCGAACCCCAGACTAAGCCCGCCCACGCCTGAAAATAAATCGATGCCGATCGGTCGCCCCATGCAGCTGTTTTGAAAGCTCATGCTGCGAACACAAACCCTAAGCTGAGCGAATCGCCGCACAACCCGACGAAACCGAGAGGTTCGCCCACGGCCGACTGTCCGCGCGCGCTTCCGTTGTCACGCGCTTCCTCGTCGCGTCTCCTCTTCACGCCACCCCACCCCATGCGCTTCGGCTCTTGCCTTTCCCTCCTCGCGCCATCCCTCGCGCTATTCGCCGCACGCTCAGCTGCCGCCGAGCCTGCCCCGAATTTTCCCGTCACCATTCGCATCGACGCCGCGAAAACTCACGGCGAGCTGAAGCCCATCTACCGTTTCTTCGGCGCCGATGAGCCGAACTACGCTACCATGAAGGACGGCCGGAAACTGCTCCGCGACATCGGCAACCTCGGCGCGCCGCAGGAATATTTTCGCGCGCACAGCCTGCTCGTCACCGGCGACGGCACGCCCGCGCTCAAATGGGGCAGCACCAATGCCTACACCGAGGACGCCGCGGGCCGCCCTGTTTACGACTGGACGATTGTGGATCGGATTTTCGATTCATATCTCGCCGCCGGTGTGAAGCCCTACGCGCAGATCGGGTTCATGCCGCAGGCGCTCTCCACGAAGCCGGAGCCCTACCAGCACGAATGGCGGCCCGGGCTCCCCTACAACGACATCTACACCGGCTGGGCCTACCCGCCGAAGGACTACGCGAAGTGGGCCGAGCTCGTTTACCAATGGGTGAAGCACAGTGTCGCGCGCTACGGCGCTGCTGAGGTCAACCAGTGGTATTGGGAAGTCTGGAACGAGCCCAACATCGGCTACTGGAAAGGCACGCCGGAAGAGTTCCGCAAGACCCACGACTTCGCGATCGACGCCGTGCGCCGCGCGCTGCCCACCGCGCGTGTCGGCGGACCCGACACCGCGGGCGACGGCGGCAAGTTCATGGAGGATTTTCTCGAGCACTGCCTGCGCGGGAAAAACCACGCCACCGGCCAGATCGGCACGCCGCTCGACTTCATCGCGTTTCACGCCAAGGGCACGACGCCCACGTTCTTCGACGGCCACGTGCGCATGGGAATCGGCGGCCAGTTGAAAACGATCGACGCCGGCTTCGCGCGCGTCGCGCGCTATCCCGAGCTGAAGGCCAAGCCCATCATCATCGGCGAATCCGATCCCGACGGCTGCGCCGCGTGCCAGGGGCCACACCTCGGCTACCGCAACGGCACGATGTATTCCAGCTACACGGCCGCGAGCTTCGCGCGGAAACACCTGCTCGCAGAAAAACACGGCGTGAACTTTGAGGGCGCGACGACGTGGGCCTTCGAGTTCGAGGATCAGCCGTATTTCGCGGGCTTCCGCGCGATGGCGAGCAACGGCCTCACGCTCCCGGTCTTCAACGTCCACCGCATGATGGCGAAAATGTCCGGCCAGCGCATCGACGCCGTGAGCAGCGCCGACCTCGGCGTCGAGGCCATCATCAAGTCCGGCGTGCGCGGCGCGCCCGACATCGCCGCGCTCGCGAGCCTCGACCTCGCCGCGCGGAAACTCGCCGTGCTCGTGTGGCACTACCACGACGACGATGTGCCCGGCCCCGCCGCCGACATCGCGCTGACGCTCGCCGGACTGCCCACGAGCATCACGTCGGCGAAGCTCGCGCATCACCGTGTCGATGGCGCGCACAGCAACGCCTACGCCGTGTGGCAGTCGCTCGGCTCGCCCGTCGCGCCGACGAAGCCGCAATACCTCCAACTCGAAGCCGCCGCCCAACTCGCGCACCTCGCGGATGCGCCCGCAACCGTCGCTGTCGACGCGGGCGCGACGACGCTGCGCTTCGCGCTCCCGCGGCAGGCGGTTTCGCTCTTGGTGCTGGAGTGGTGAGCGCACCCCAACTTGGGCGCACACGGGCACCCGTGCTTGCCCTGAGGGTCCGCAGCCGGGAAACGCGTCGCCGGATGCGTTGCCCCCCGATCCACCGCGACTACTTTTGCTTGGGCAATCGGCCAGTTTCGCCTGCGCCGTTGTCGTCCACGATAACCACATCGATGGCCGCACCGCCATTGGCCAACGTGATCGTCAGGTTGTCGGGGGTGTAGTTGTGGGTGAGAAAATACTGACCCGGCGTGTTGCGGGCCCGCAGCACCTCGCCGTCCACAAAAAATCTGAGCCGCATGGACTTTTCCAAAGTTGCCTTCTGCACGTCCATCCCGGAGAGGTCGGCCCCAAATTGCAGCAGGCGGTTGAACGTGCTCTTGTTGGAGTCCGTCCAAGGTCCTGCAAAAATGCCCACGAACTTGCCGACGTCCCCTGAACGGGGCACGCGCGGCACGCCGAGCTGCAGCTCGGTTGTGAGCAGGCGAAAGTTGGCGATGAAGTTATCACGCGATACATCGCTCTGCTCCAAATCGTGACGGACGCCGGTGAGGGCCGGCGCCAGCAGGCGCTGCCGAAATTCGGTGGCTGGCAAGCCGACCTCGGCGTGGGCCGTCTCGATCGTGATTCCGCGAAGGAAACGCCGCACCAGTTCGCTGATCGGCTCCGGGCCGGAGCCTTGCTCGGCGTTGGCTTCCTTAAGGGCGTTGAGGAAGCGGTTACGGTCCTCTGTCAGCAGCTCATTCAAGCGTGCGTTGCCCGGATAGAGGCGGGTGATGGTTTGGTGAAAATTCGCGGGATACGTGCCCGGCGTGCGATCAAGGCGCGGACGCACCTCATCGGCCACGGGGATCATGCCGGAGGCGTGGCACTTCATGCAGGAGATACCGTTGATGACCTCCGTGCCGGCGAGCGCCGTGCGATCGATGACGATTTTTTGCGGACCGGCGTCGATGCGGTTGCCCTCCGCGTCGGTGAGCAGGTAGCCCTGCAGGCCGTTCGGCAGGTTGAAAATCATCTCGCCACCGTCGTGCTGGAAGCGGATGTCGCCGGTCCCGGGCCCG
>JBEANZ010000666.1:0-3689 GCA_041165185.1 Verrucomicrobiota bacterium
GCTCGCGGTAGGCGCCGCCGAGCTGGAGCGCGACGGGCACGGAAAACAGCGAGAGGCTGCGGCGCACGTCGAGCTTCGCGTTCTTCACGTGGTCGTCGATGTCGCGCGGCTGCACGTTGCCCGTCGAGAGGCGGTAGTTGCGCAGGTCGCGGAGATCGACGGGGCGGTTGCTGTTGTCGAACGCCTCGATCGAGGTCGGCCCGGCCTCGCCGAAATTCCGAAACGTGAGGCGAACGGGGTTGATGAGTCCGATGCCGAACATGCGGAAGAGGCCCTCCTGCATGTCGCGGTAGCCGCCGTAGGAGACGGACGTGGCGGCGTTGGCCTCGATGCGCCAGTCGCCATTGTCGAAGCGGAAGCGCGCGCGCGTCGCGAGCGTGGCGAGTTCCTGCGTGACGACCGCAGTGTCGCCGAGGATCGCGACGGAGCCGCGGCCGGTGGCGCCCTCGGTGAAGTTGTCGCCGAAGGTCAGCGGCGTGCCGGTGGCGGGCGTGGGCACGGGGTTGGTGCCGGTGGAGAAATTGATGTTCTGCGGCGAGCGTTCGGAGGCGTAGCGCGAGCCCTCGACATTCACCGAGAGCACGCCGTGGCGCATCACGCGCCAGTCGGCGCGGAGCGCCATCGAGTGCCGGTGGTTCACGCGCGGCAGCGTGGAGAAATGCAGCGTCGAGAGAAACGGCTGCGCCTGCGTCGCGCCCGTGCCGGCGCCGGAGGTCGTGAACGTCTGGCGCGTGCGGCGCTGGTTGATGAAGCGGTTCGTCGAGGTGCCCGTAGCGACGAGCCCGAAGTCGCGGCTCACCGGCAGCGTGTAGTCGAAGCTGAAGCTCGGCTGGATTTTTCGGATGCGTTCGTCATTCGCGTGCGGCTCGCGGCCGAGGGTTAGGTCCTCGTGATTGGCGTTGAAGCTGACGCTGTAGCGGAGCTGCGCGTCCTTCCGCTCGAAGGAACTCTTCGTGACCATGTTGACCGAGCCCGCCATCGAGTCGGCGGGCGACGACGGCGTGGGGACCTTGGTGACCTCGATGCGCGAGACGTTGTTGATCGAGACCTGGCTGAACTCATACACGCGCGAGTTGCCCGCGGCGTTGCCGGTGTTGGCCATCTCCGCGCCGTCGCTCGAGACGACCGCGAGGTTGCCCGGAAACCCGCGCACCGAGATCGACGCGACGGAGCCGCCGGACTCCGAGGTGTATTCCGCCGTGATGCCCGGCATGAATTTCAAAAACTCGCCGACGTTGCCATCCATGAGATCGCCGAGCGCGTCGGCCGCGACGACGTTCTTGATGTTGGGCGCGAACCGCTGCTCGTTGATCGCGATGGCGTCGCCGTCGGTCTCGCGGCCGCTGGAGACCGTGAACGCATCAAGCTTCACGACGCCGGTGCCGCCGTAGCGCGCCGCGTTGGTGAGATCGAAGTCGCGCGTGAGCGCCTGCCCCAGGGCGAGATCGACGGTGACCGACTGCGTGTCGAGCCCCGTGTAGAACACGTCGAGCACGACCTTACCGGGAGCCACGCGTGGCAGGAAATACGTGCCGGACTGATCGGTGAACGCGACGAGGTCCGCGCCGCGCACGGCGACGCGGGCGTTGTTGAGGAACTGGCCGGTGACGACGTTCAGCACGCGGCCGGTAAGCGAAGCGGGCGCGTTCTCGGCGGCGGTCGAAGTAGCGGCAGCCGCGCGGACGGGAAGGGCCACCGAGACGGCGAGCGTGAAAGAAATACCGCAGGCGAAGAAAAAAGACTTGGCGGTCATGGGGACGGAGCGGAGCGGGGTTGCGACGCGGGGTAGCGCCGATGGCACACGTGCGGCGCGGCGTGAGCAAGCACAGAGGCCTGGAGCGGGCACCCGGGTTTGGGCGATTTGTAAGGGCGTCCCTTGACGACGCCCGCGGGGGTGGGCGAGCCGCGCCCCTACGCCAAAAAAAACGTCAGCCGCTGCGGGCCGCGCTATTTCAGCGCCGCGAGAAACGCGATCAGATCGGCGGCCTCGGGGGCGGTGAGGTTTTGCAGCAGGCCCTCGGGCATGGCGGAGGTGCGCGAGGCGCTGACGCTCGCGACTTGGGCGGCGGGGATTTTTTCCACGAGGCCGCCGGCGATTTTCAACGTGGGCGCGGTGCCGTCGCGGAGCGCGACGGTCACGAGCTGCCACTGCGGCTCGACGAGGGCGTTGGGCGCGCCGATGTGTTCGAGCAGGGCGGCGCGGTCGTATTTCGCGCCGATGCGCGCGAGGAGCGACGCGCGGTCGAAACTCGTGCCGAGCACACGGCGGCGCCGCGACTCGGAGAGCAAGCGCTCGAAGAGATCGCGTTTCACGGGATCGGTGAGCGCGGCGCCTTGCGCGATGGCGGCGGTGCGCGCGGCGGCGCGGGTGGCGGCGGGCAAGATTCAGACAAGACAGCGTGGCTCCCAATCAACCCCGACGTGAACACGCGATCACGACGGCAAAACCACTGACACCATGCCCGCTGAGCCCCGCGCGCTCAATTCACGTGAATGCGGTCATGCGTCGGAGCGCGCGCAGCGAAAAAAATCATGGCCCTCCCCTGCCACGGCCCTTTGATTTCAATTTTCACCCCGCTCCGGAAACCCTCCCTGCCGTCTTGCCGTGATTCCCCTCCGCCCCGTTCGCCTTCTCTCCGTCTCGCTGTCGCTCCTGCTCTCGTTCGCCTCCGCGGCCGCCGCGACGCTCTCCGGCAACGTCTCCAACCTCGCCACCGGGAATCTCCTCGAGGGCGCGCGCGTCGAGATCCCGGCGCTCACCCGCGCGGCGCTCACCGACAACACCGGCCGCTACGTCTTCGCCGATCTGCCCGCCGGCACGCATGAGCTGGTCGTTTCCTACGTCGGTCTCGACACCCAGCGCGCCGCCGTCGGCGTCGCCGCCGGCCAGCCGGCAACGCGCAACTTCGATCTCACCACTGGCATCTACAAGCTCGACGCCTTCAAGGTCACCGGCGAGCGCGAGGGCGACGCCGCCGCGATCACCGCGTATCGGAACTCCGACAACCTCAAGAACGTCGCCGCCACGGACTCGTTCGGCAATCTGCCCAACATGAACGCCGGCGAGGTCGCCATCCGGCTGCCCGGCATCTACGGCGAGCTCGACGCCGGCGGCAATCTCTCCGGCTTCACCGTGCGCGGCATGACCTCCGGCCTCAACACCGTCACGATGGACGGCGCGATGCTCACGGGCCAGGGCGGCGCGGGCCGCTCCATTTTCGTGAACAACATCACCGGCGCGATGTTCGATCAGGTTGAGCTCATCAAGGGCCACACGCCCGACAAGGGCGCCGATTCCCTCGGCGGCACGATCAATTTCAAGAGCCGCTCGCCGCTCCTGATGCGCGAAAAGCGCCGCGTCACCTACACCCTCACCGCGCGCATCGCGCCCTCGTTCACGCAGCAGATTCCGATTCGCGAGCAGCAGCGCGTGCATGGCCTCGCCTCGCTCGGCTATCAGGAGGTGTTCGATGCGTTCGGCGGCAACCGCAACCTCGGCGTGTCCGTGAGCATCTTCAACTCGGAGACTGCGCTGGGCTGGTTCACCTCGCAGCGCGATTTCCAGAACGCCGCCACCCAGCCCAACTACCTCTGGGACTACCGTACCGGCGATGTCTACAATCACCGGCGCCAGAAAAATATCACCGCCAAGGCCGACTACCGGCTCTCGCCCGCCACCAAGCTTTCGT
>JBEANZ010000667.1:0-3046 GCA_041165185.1 Verrucomicrobiota bacterium
TCCGCACGAGTCTCGACACCACCGCGCTCACCGCAGCGCTCGCGTCCGCCGCCCGCGCGCTCCTCGCCTCCGCCGACGCCGCCGACGCCACGCTCGGCGCTCAAGTCGCCGGCGCCTTCAAACTCTCCGCCACCGAACCCGACCTCACCGCCCTCCTCACGCGCGATCTTTCCCTGCTCTCAACTCTCAACTCTCAGCCCTCAACTCCTCCGCCCCCCTCCCTCGCCGCCCTCCGCGCCCTCCGCGAAAACGCCCTCGGCCCCGTCGCCACCTTCGAGCGTCTCGCCCGTTCCTCCACCGACTCCGCCGTGCGCGACGAAGCGCTCGCCGCGCTCGCCGCCTCGCGCGCCCCCAACGCCCCCGCGCTCCTTGTCGGCTTGCTCCCCGCGCTCACGACGTCCCAGCGCGGCACCGCCCTCGACCGCCTCGCCAGCACGCCCGCCGGCGCCGCCGCGCTCCTCGCCGGCCTTCGCGCCAACACCGTCGCGAAGACCGATCTTGGCGTCGCCACCGCCGAAAAACTCCGCGCCCTTCTCCCCGCCGATCCCACCGTCGCCTCCCTCTGGAAAGATCTCGGCGGCGACGCCCAGCGCGTCCTCCGCCTCGACGGCGCCAACGCCGATTTCTCCGCGACCCAGCTCACGCTCACCGGTCCCTTCACCGTCGAGTGCTGGGCCAAATTCGATCCCACGATCACCAACATCGACGCCCTCCTCACCGCCCCCGGCAAATTCTCGATCAACTTCCACGCCGCTCAACTCCGCGTCTGGCTCAATGGCCACACTCCCGCCGACATCGTCGTTGCAAAGAAAAAATCCGCCCCGCGCGTCTGGACGCACTACGCCATCACCCGCGACGCGAAAGGCGTCTTCAGCCTCTTCATCAACGGCGAACTCGACGCCACCAGCACCACCGCGAACAACACCACGTTCACCGCCCTCGACCTCGGCCGCGCGAATCCCAAGAACGGCGGCACCGCCGGCTCGCTCGCCGAATTCCGCGTGTGGGGCGTCGCCCGCTCCGCGAAACAAATCCTCGAAAATTTCGACCGCAGCCTCCCCTCTGCTCCGAACCTCGCCCACGTTTTCTCCGGCACAAACTGGGGGCCGCTCCAAGGCAAAGCGCGCCTCGATTTCGCCGACGACGCCCCCGCGCTGCTGACCGCCGCCGAAGCCGCCGTGCAGGACGAAAAGTTTGCGCACTTCCGCACCCTCGCCAACACCCGCGGCAACCCCGACAGCGGCAAGCAGCTCTTCACCGCGCTCTGCCTCGCCTGCCACCAATTCGCCGGCCAGGGCGGCGCGATCGCCCCCGCCCTCGACGGCGTCGGCAACACCGGCGTCGAAGCCCTCCTCCGCAACATCCTCACGCCGAGCGCGGCGATGGAGAGCGCGTATCGCACGTTCCGCGTCATCCTCGCCGACGGCTCCGTCCGCGAAGGTTTCCTCGTCGAAGAATCCGCCGACTCCCTCGTCCTCCGCACGCCCGGTGCCGAAGATCGCCGCATCCTGCGCGCCGAAATCCGCGCCACGTCCTACCTCCGCCGCTCGCTGATGCCCGAAGGCCTCCTCGAAAATCTCGCCCCCGAACAAGTCAGCGATCTCTTCGCCCACCTGAAGTCGCTGCGGTGATCTACCGCTCAACCCCAGTCGAGCCCACGGCCCCCGCCAATCTCGGTCCGCACGCACCCGTAGAGTCGAAACGTCGAGACCCGTCCTGAACCTCGACCTCCCCGACCGGACCTCTGCGTTTCTCCCCGTCGCTCCCATGAGAATTCTCCTCCCCCTGCTCATCGCGTTGCTGCTCGCCCCATCGGACACCGCGCTCGCGGCAACCGCTCCCGCGCCGACGTCTCCGCGCCCCAACATCGTCTTCATCTTCGCCGACGACTGGGGCTGGGGCGATCTCTCGTCGCACGGGCACCCGTGGCTGAAGACGCCGCGTCTCGACCGCCTCGCGCGCGAGGGCACCGATTTCCACCAGTTCAACGTCCTCAATCCCGTCTGCTCGCCGAGCCGCACCGCCGCGCTGACCGGACATTTCCCGTCGCGCTACGGCATTCACCAGCACTTCGCCGCGCCCGATCAAAATCTTGCGCGCAATATGCCCGACTGGCTCGACGCCCGCGCGCCGACGGTCGCGCGTTTTCTCCAGCACGCCGGCTATCGCACCGCGCATTTCGGCAAATGGCATCTCACCAACCGCAACACCCACGGCGCGCCCGCGCCCACCGCCTACGGCTTCGACGAGTTCGCCGTCTTCAACGGCGGCGCCGAAACCGCCTCCGCCGATCTCCACGCCACGCCGGACAACGCCGTGAAGTTCATCGCCGCGAATAAGGACCGGCCGTTCTTCCTCAATGTGTGGCTCCACGAGAGTCACCTGCCCCACGTGCCCACCAAGGCGTCGCTGGAAAAATGGGCGCACCTCGACGAGCAGAAACGCGTTTACGCCGCCGTCATCACCGATGGCGACAACGCCGTCGGCCGCGTGCTCGACGCGCTGAAGGCGGCCGGTGTCGAGCAGAACACCATCGTGATTTTCTCCAGCGACAACGGCCCCGAAACCACCGCGGCCAAAACGCAGCTCACCTCCCGCGACAACGACGCCGACGCCACCGGCTACGGCGGTTACTACAGCGTCGGTTCGAGCGGCGGCTTGCGCGGCGAGAAGCGCAGCCTCTTCGAGGGCGGCGTGCGCGTGCCCTTCCTCGTGCGCTGGCCCGGCCACACACCCGCCGGCGTCGTCAACAACACGACCGTCCTCACCGCCGTCGATCTCCTGCCTACGCTCTGTGCCGCCGCGCGCGTGACGCTTCCGTCCGACTACCGCGGCGACGGCGAGAACCTGCTCGCCGCGCTCAATGGAAAACCCGTCGCGCGCACACGTCCGATTTTCTGGGCGTGGACCGGTAAGGCCGCCGAGCCCGACTGGTGGCCGCGCCTCGCCGTCCGCGACGGCGAATGGAAACTTCTCCTCGGTCGCGACAACACTCGCGCCGAGCTGCACCGCCTCCCCGTCGACCGCGCCGAGTCCACCGACCTCG
>JBEANZ010000668.1:0-8150 GCA_041165185.1 Verrucomicrobiota bacterium
CCCGCCGGCGTCGCGATGAAGTGCGGCCCCCACCACCACGCCGCCGGGAGCGCGAGCGCGAGCCAGCCCGCCCCGAGCCCCGCGAGCAGCCGCGCGCCACTCGCGTAGATGCGCCGTGCGCGCGCGGCGTCCGCCCGCGCCCACGTTTCCGAAAGCTCCTGTTGCAACGCCATCGCCACCCCGAGGTCCGCGAACTGCCCCATCGCGATCAACGCGACCACCGCCATCGCCCAGCCGAAAACCTCCGCGCCCAAATCCCGTAGGAGCAGCGGCGCGAGCGCGAGTTGACTAAGCCCGGCGACGACCCGCCCGACGGCCGCCGCGCCCGCGTTCTGGCCGACGCGCCACCACCGCCGCCGGCCCGCAGGCGCGGCGGCGGAAGCATCGGTCGGGTTGGTCATGGGGGCGGGATGCTGCGGCCGCACCGCGAAAGTTCAAGACGGCCGGCGGCCCGCGCCGCGGTGAATATCTCGCCGGGAATTTCCGTTGAACGCGCCTTCCGAACCGGCCAACTCTTCCGCACTTCTCCGCCCATGCCCGTCCCGCCTTCCGTTTCGCCCCTCCTCGCGTCGACCAACCTCATCGATATCTTCGAGCGCTGCGGCACGATCGACAAGGTGATCGTCCTCGGGCTCGCGGTGTTCAGCCTCGTGGCCTGGACGATCATGTTTGGAAAACACTTCGAGCTGAAACGCCTCCGCCGCCTCAACGAGGCCTTCGAGGCGCACCTGCGCGACCAGACCACGTTGCTCAATCTGCCCGAGTCGTTTCGCAACAAGCGCGCCATCCCCTACGGCGATTTGTTCGCCGACGCCGTCGAGGCCTACACGCGCGCCGCGATGATCGCGCGCGAGCGCGGGCAGGACGACAAACGCGCCCGCCTCGAGCACGCCGAAAACGCCATCCAGCGCGCCATCGCGCGCCAGACGCTGCGCTACGAGACGAGCATGATCTTCCTCGCCTCGATCGTGTCGGGCGCGCCGTTCATCGGGCTGCTCGGCACGGTCTGGGGCGTGATGGAGGCGTTCAGCTCGGTGGCGATGCAGCAGACGGCCGGCATCGCGCAGCTCGCCCCCGGCGTCTCGGGCGCGATGCTCGCGACCATCGCCGGCCTCGTCGTCGCCATCCCGTCCGTCTTCGGCTACAACCTCCTCCTCGGCAGCACGCGCACGATGATCACGGAGCTGGAAAACTACGCCAGCTCGCTCGCCGATCGCATCGAGCTCGAGTCCACCTGACGCGGCGCGCGTTTCCCCATGGCCCGCAATTTCCGCCGCCACCGCACCTCGCACCCGATCGCGGACCTCAACGTCACGAACCTGATCGACCTTGGGTTCATGCTGCTGATCATCTTCATGGTCGCCTCGCCGCTCATCAACAAGCAGGAGCAGACCATCCCCGTGCAACTGCCCGTCGAGTCGAAGAGCGCGCAGGCGCCCGTCGACAAGCAGATGAAGTTTCACTCCGTCATCGTCGGCGCCGACGGCCGCTACTTTCTCGACGAGAAGAAAACGCCGCTCTCCCTCACCGAGCTGAAAACCGTCCTGCGCGGCTACACCCCGGAGAAGGACAAGACCGTGATTCGCCTCCGCCTCGATGCGAAGACCTCGGCGCAACAGTTCATCACCGTGATGGACGAATTGAAAAAGGCGGAACTCACCAGCGTGACGTTCGACACGCAGACGGCGAAGTGAACCGATGACCGCGCGCTCGCCCAGTGCCTTCATGCTGTCCGCGACGTTTCACGGCGCGGTGATCGCGGCGATCGTCGCGTGGACGTATGCGACGAGCCAGCGCGCGACGGAACGGCCGCCGATTTTCCAAGTCGTCGCGGGCGCGGGAAACAATTTTGGCGCGACCGAGGCCCCGGCCTTGGGCAAACCCGGCGGCCCGACGACCGAGCGCTCGATGGCGGACGCGATCAAGCAGAAGCTCCGGGCCGCGGAGAATCGGGCGAAGAAAGCGGTCGCCAAGGAGCGGGCCGACGAGGAGAAGGCGCTCGCGCAACAGCTCGCGGCGGAAAAGACGGCCGCGTTGAAGTCGTCCACGAAATCTCCCGAGCCCGCGGTCACGCCCGCGAAGTCGCCGGCCGGCGGCGAGTCCTCGAAGAAAAATTTCACGCCCATCGACTCGAAGGGCATCGCCAAAGGCGTGGTCGGCGGCTCCGTCAACAACACGACCGGCGGCGCCGGCGGCCGCGACCTCGTCGCGAACAACGGCGAAGCCCTCGACCGCTACTACGCGATGTTGAAGGAGAAACTCACGCAGGCCGTCGGCAAGCAGGCCGGGTTGAGCGACACGCTGGAAGTCCAGGTCGAGTTTCGCATCAACGCTAACGGCTCGCTCTCCGGCGTGCGCATCCTGAAACGGTCGGGCAGCGCGGAGTTCGACCAGAACGTGCTGGCGGCGTTTCGGCAGGTCACGGACATGCCGCCGATTCCGGGCGGCAAGCCCGAGACGCGCGTGATGGTCTTCCGCACGCGCGACACGTAGCGCGCCGCGCGCTTGCGGCCATCAAAGCTCCCTCGGTCCCCGAACGCGTTGCCCGTCGTAGGGCAGGGTCTCTGACCCGCCCTCTCCCGCGCCGGACATTCGAGTGCCCGCCACAGACTCGCCTCGCGACGCCTCCGCCCGATTTTTCCGGCCCGAAATAGTCCTTGCGTTCGCCCCGGGAAAACTGATTTTTCCGCACCTCGCACAGGCGAACGGGCTCTTAGCTCAGTTGGTAGAGCGCCTCAATGGCATTGAGGAGGTCAGCGGTTCGAACCCGCTAGGGTCCACCAAATTTCGGCCGTCACCGGTGAATTCCGGCGACGGCCGTTTGCTTTCCCGGCGGCGCCACGCGCGGCGGGCGCAGCACGGTGTGGTTAATCGGGCGGCGCTGATCGGCCGTCAGCGGCGGGAGGTCGGGCAACGCGTCCGCCTTCGCATCGCGCAACCGCTCCCGCGCGAGCGCGCGAAACGCGTCCCACCGCTCCGCCACGAAATGATCGCGGCCGTTCATCGGTGCGCCGTCGCCCACCAGCGGACCGGCCGCCGCGACCTGGCGCAACACGCTGCGCCACTCCGTCAGCAACCGATCCACGTCGCCGCGCCCGGCGGTCTCGATGCCCTCGAGCGCCTCCCGCGTGCGCGCGTGGTGCGCGATGAGCGCGCGCACGACCTCGCTCGCGCCGAAGCCATACTGGAGTGGCACCCCCTCGTGCAGCCAACCCGGGATCGTGAGGCGGCGGTAGGCGCGCTCGCACGCGGCGGCGAGCCGGCCAAGCCCGCGCGGATTCGTCCCGGAAAACCGGTCGCCCGCGAAGAGGTTGGCGCAGTCGAAGAGCAATTCGTCGAGCGGGTAGCGCCGATCCTCGAGCGCGGCGGCGAGCGCGAGCCCCTCGGCGCCGAGGAAAAACGAAACGATTTCCCCGCGCACCGAGAGGCGCAGATCGCGGTCGAGCACGCCGGTGCGTTGCCACTGCCAGAGCAACGTGGGCTCGGGCGACAACGCGAGACACGCCGCGCGGTGCGCGCACGCCACGCAGCCCGCGAACGGATCGCGCAGGCGGCGGACGAGGCGCGCGCGACCGGTGTCGGTGCGCTGGCCGCACGGCAACGATTCCGGCGGCAACCCGATCGTCGCTTCGAGGCCGAGCGGGATCGGGTCGGGGGCGAAAAAGCGGGCGCCGTCCGTCGCGACGACCTCGGCGGCCGTGCGGCCCGTGCGGAGCTGGCGCAGAAAAAACGCCCACGGCAGCGGCGCCGCGCGCTTCAGTTGCAACGGCTCCGCGCGCCGCATCCGCGGCGAGCTCCCGCTCACGAGCACATAGCCAAACTCGTCGAGCCCGCGCCGCCCCGCCCGCCCGATCATCTGGAGCAGCTCGTGCGGCTCGATCTCGCGCTCGAAGTGTTCGTGGCGGTAGCCACCCGCGGTGATGAGCACGGAGCGCAGCGAAAAATTAATCCCCGCCGCGAGCCCGAGCGTGGCGACGACCGCGCGGAGCTGGCCGGCCTTCGCGAGCGGCTCGACGACGCCCGCGCGTTGCGCGTAGGTGAGCCCGCTGTGGTGAAACGCGACGCGCGCGCGGAGCAGTTTCGCGAGCACGGGGCCGCAGAGCTGTTCCTGCTCCGGCGAGAGCGTGAGCGGATCGGAGAGCGGGAGCTCGCGCGCGAACTGCCGCGCGAGCCGCTCGGCGTCGGCGCGGTGCGGCGCGAAGACGAGCACCGGCCCCAGATTCTCGCGCAACGCGCCCGCGACGCGTTTCGACCAGTAGCCCTCGATGCAGCGCGGCAGCCCGTGGATGAGATCGTCGGCTTCGACTTCCTCGAGTTGCACGGGCCGCTCGCGATGCTGGATCACCTCGGGCGCGCGGCCGAGCCGGCGCAGCCACGCGGCCACGTCGCCGGGATTCGCGACCGCGCCCGAGAGCAGGAGGAACTGCAAATCCGGCGGCGCCGACAACATCACGCCCTCGTAGTGGTTGCCGCGGTGCTCATCGGCGAGCCAGTGGTATTCGTCGACGACGAGCAGCCGAAAGGGCCCCGCGCCGTCGGGCGCGGCGTCGGCGGCGCGCGTGATCTGGCCCTGCACGGCCTCGAGCGTCGCGACGACGACGGGCGCCTCGGGCGCGATGCACACGTCGCCGGTGATGATGCCGACGGACCAGCCGCGCGCGCGCCACTCGGCGAACTTGTCGTTGGCGAGCGCGCGCGTGGGCACGGTGAAAAGCGCGCGCCGCGCGAAACTCGACTGCTCCGCCCAGCGCTCGAAGACGTAGGTTTTCCCCGCACCCGTCGGCGCATCGACGATCACATCGCGCCCGGCGCGGAGCGCCTGCACGGCGAGCGCCTGCCACCGATCGGGGAGCAGGAGTTTTTGCAGGCCGGCAAACGCGTCGGTCAACACGCCGCGACGGTGGGGACGCCGCGCGACGCGTCAACCGGCCGTCCACCGCAGCGCGCCCTTCCCTTCCCGAAGGCGGACTACGCGCCCGCGGCCACCACCAGCGGCACCTGCGCCCGCGCGAGCAACGCCTCGAACCGCGCGTCCGCCCGCAGCCGCGCAAACGCCGGATCGAGGCGCAACATCATCGGGTCCACGGCCGAGGGCACGTTGAGCAGCGTTTCCAGTTCCGCGAAAAACCGTTCGTCCGCCGACGCGCCCACAAGCGCGAGCACCACGAGCCGGCCCGGTTCGCGGCGGAGCAGCCGCGCGCCCGCCAGCACCGCGCCGAGCACGGCGTCGCCGCTCGCCACCCGCAACTCCACCGCGCGATCCGCGTGCCGCAGCGCGGCGTCGACCTCGCCCAACATCGCCTCGATCGTGGCGAGCATCATCAGCGGCACGGCCGCGCCGGCGTGCTCGGCCGCCACTTCGGGGAGCAGCACCGCGCGTGCGCGTTCGGCGAGCGGGCGCCACGCCGGATCGGCGGCGAGCTGGCGCACGCGCGCCTGCAAGAGGAGTTCCTCCGCGAGCCCGACGCCGCCGCGCGCGAGCAGCGGCGGCAGGGCGGCCAGCGCCGCCGGACCGCGCCCGCGCCACGCCTCGAACAACGCGCGCCATTTCGCGAGGATGCCGTCCGCATCCGGCGGCGTCGCGGCCAGCGCCTCCGTCGCGGCGACGAGATCGCCGTCGAGGCAGAGCCGCGTGACGAGCGCGAGCGCGTGTAGCGCCGGATCGGTTGGCGAGAGCACCTGCTGCCGCCGAAACACCCCGAGCGCGCCCGCGTAGTCGCGGAGCATTTCCATCGTGTAGGCTGTCTCGCGCGCGATGCGGGGGTTGCGCGGATCGAGGTCCTGCGCGCGGGCGAAGCCGGCGAGCGCGCGCGACCACCGGCCGGCGCGGCGGTGGACGAGCGCGAGGTTGTAGATGGCGTCGGCGCTGTTCGGCATCGCGCGCACGGCGTGTTCGAAGGCGCGCGTGGCGGCGGCGTTGTCGCGCCGGCCCCAGTAGAGGAAAAACCCGCGCATCCGCATCAGCTCCGTCGCCTCGGCGCCGAGCGCCTCCGCCGCCGCGAGCGCGGCCTCCGCGCGCCGCAACCGTGCGGCCGCGGGATCGAAGCCCACGAAGTAGTGCGCGAGGTGGATTTCACACAGCAGCAGGTGCGCGCGCGCGAGGCGCGGGTCGAGGCGCAGCGCGTCCTGCAGCAGGGCTTCCACGCCGGCCATCGAGTCCGACACCAGCCCGCGATCGTCGTGCTGGCGCTGCGCTTGGAGAAACAGATCGTAGGCGCGCAGGCGCGGGCTCGCGGCGTCGAGGAGAAAGGTCGTGCGGCTCGCGCCCTCCCCCATCGCCTGCACGGGCTGGCCGCTGAGAAACCGCTCCAACTCCGCCGCGACCTCGCGCGCGGAGGCGTAGCGCGCCTCGGGGCGTTTCGCGAGGCAGCGCAACACGATCGCCTCGATCGGCGCGGGCACGTCGGCGACGAGCGTGCGCGGCGCGAGCGGCGGTTCGTCAACGATCTGGCGGAGGATCGCGTCGAGCGTCGTGGCGTTGTGCGGCGCGCAGCCGGTGAGCAGGTGGTAGAGCAACGCGCCGAGGCCGTAGATGTCCACGGCGGGTTGCCCGCTGGTATCGCCCGCCGCCTGCTCCGGGGCCATGTGCGCGGGCGTGCCAATGAGGAAACCCGGCTGCGTCGCGCCGCGCGGCGTGTGGGCCGAGAGATCCTTGGCGAGGCCGAAGTCGGCGAGCTTCGGGCGGCCGTCGAGATCGAGGAGGACGTTGGAGGGTTTGAGGTCGCGGTGGACGACGCCGCGTTCGTGCGCGTAGGCGATGCTCTGTGCGACGATCATCACGAGCTCGGCGGCGCGCGCGGGCGGCACCGGGCCGTCGGCGAGCAACGCCTCAAGGCTGGAGCCCTCGATCAGTTCCATCGTGAAAAACGGCACGCCGCCGAGCCGCCCGAGATCGTAGATCGCGACGATGCCAGGGTGCCGCAGGCTCGCCGCCACGCGCGCCTCGCGCAGAAACCGCGCCGCGTGTGCGCGCTCCTCGCTCAGGGGCCGGTGCATGAGCTTGAGCGCCACGATCCGATCGAGGCTGCCCTGGCGCGCGCGAAACACGATGCCCATGCCGCCGCGGCCGAGTTCCGCTTGCAGTTCGTAGTCGCCGAGCCGGCTCGCGGGCAGACCCGAGGCGGTCGCGCCGTCGCGCAGCGGCGCGGGCGGCGAGTCCGCGAGCATCCAGCCGGAGACGCAACGCGGGCACAGCCCGGCGAGCACGCGCGCATCGAGCGGCGCGCGGCAGGCGGGGCAGAGGGGCGGGGACGGCGGCATCGCGGCGGGCTAACGTTGCAGGATGGAGAGCAGGTGCCGCAGCTCGTCGTCGAGGTCGTCGGCGCTCGCGAGCGTGTGGAGAATCTCGGCGCGCACGAGTTCGCGGTAGCGTTGCTGGAGGCGGTGGACCGTCACGGTGAGCGTGCCTTTCGCGATGCCGAGCTCGACGGCGAGCGTTTCGTAATCGCCGCGCTCGGGGCCGGCGCGCAGCAGCGGGCGGAGTCGGAAAAACAGCTCCGCCTTGCCCATCGCGCGCTGCTCGGCGCCGAGGCGATCGAGCGCCTGCTCGAGGAGCGCGAGCGCCCAGTCGCGCTCGAAGTGCTCGCTCGGCGAAAGCTCGGCGCGGCCGGCGGCGAGGCCGAGACGCGCTTCGGCGGCGTTTTCGTCGAAGTCCACGGGGCGCGCGCCGCCGCCGCGTTTTTGCGCGGATTCGCGCGCGTGCTCCTTGGCCATGAAGTGGCGCAGCGAGGCGAGGAGGAACGAGCGGAAGCGGCCCTTTTCCGGTTCGGCGCGCGCGATGAATTCGCTGGCGAGCACGTGCGAGAAAAACGCCTGCGTGAGATCCTCGGCGTCGTGACGCGAGGCGCCGTTGCGCCGCGCGAAGGCGTAGAGCGGAAACCAGTAGGCGCGGCACAGCGCCTCGAGCGCGGCGCGTGCGACCGCGCCCTCGCCGCGCGCGCGCACGATGAGGCTCCAGCGCGTGGCCTGAAATTGCGCGGGCGAACCGGCGGGCGGAGTGGAATCGGCGCTCAAGGGAGGGAGCGAGCAAGCCGGCGCGGGACGGGAGAGGCAACCGCAAGGCGCGGGCACGGGCGTCGGGCGGCGGGTCTCAATTTCCGACGCCGTTTGCGGAGTGCGGTTTGTGTTTTGTAGGGCCGCCGCGTGCCCGC
>JBEANZ010000669.1:0-6047 GCA_041165185.1 Verrucomicrobiota bacterium
TAGAACGTGCGGTTCTTCAGGCCGAGCGCGACGGTGCCGCCGACGCCGAAACCCTTCAGGAAATTGTCGCCGGTGAACGTGTAGTTGTTCGTCAGCACGAAGCGGTATTGCGCATAGCCGACGGTGCTCTCGCCTTTTTTCGCGACGACGGTTTCGCCCTTGGTGCCGTTGGGGTCGGACCAGAAATAGGGAATCTCGCTCGTGGAGAGACCGGTTTTGCCGGTGAGGGCGGTGCCGTTGGGACCGACGAAAAACTGGAGCACGCGGCGGAGGTTGCTCGTCTGGAGGCGGCCGTTGTCGTCGGCGGGCTGCGCCCAATACGGGCCGGTGCGGTCGTTCATCATCGCGATCGTGAGCGGGGCGGTGGCGCCCTGGGCGAGAATCGCGGCGGGATCGACCTGGGCGTTGAGCGTGGCGATGCGGGCGGTGATGACGGCGGGATCGGTGGGGACGAGGAAGGGCGTGCCGTTCTGGTAAGTAACGGCGCCGTTGCGCACGGAGAACTGGTCGTTCCAGAGAAGCGGGTATTTTTTGTCGGAGAGATTTTTTCCGTCGGCGCTGGTCGCGGCGAGCCGCACGCGCCAGTTCTTCGTCGGGCTGGCGGTGAAGATCACCTCGAGGCCGCTCGTGGTGCGGTCGAGATTCGTCCATTGGTTCTTCGCGCCGGCGGGGCCGTTGTGCGCGCCGTTGAGGCCGGTGGGATTGACGAGGTCGCGCACGCCGGTGCCCGCGTTGACCATCTCGTCCTTCGACTGCGTGGTGAAATATTGCACGGAGCCGGAGAGGCGGCCGTCGCGGGAGTTGAACTTCAGGCCGGCTTCGTGGCCGGTGCCGCTCGACGGACGCGGGGCGTTGCCAAGCGGATCGTTGGCGTTGACGAGCGCGGTGTTGTAGGTGCTCGAGAAACTGTAGTAGGGGCGAAACACGTCGCTGAGCCGGTAGTTGAGCCCGAGGTTGTAGCTCTTGTTGGACTTCGTGCTCTCGGCCCACGGCTCGGTGACGGCGGCGGTGATGTTGGGCGTGCGCTTGAAGTTCTCATTGACGCGCACGCCGGCGAGCGTGGCGAAGCGATCGTGAAACCAGCTCGTGTAATTCGACGTGTAGACACCCGCGGTGCGGTTTTCCCAGTGGTGGCCGTCGTTGTTCTGGCCGCTGACGCCGGGGAGGCCGGCGAGCTGCGCGAGGCCGAGGGGATTGTTGGGGCGCACCCACGACGGGTCGCGGGGATTGTTGGCCATCCGCACGTAGTTGAGGCCGGCGGACGTGATGCGCGGGGAGAGCCAGCCGCCGCGTGGGAGCGGTTTTTTCTGCGGGCCATCGGCGACGGACCACCAGAGCCGCGGCATGGGCGTGCGGCCGAGGTTCGTGGGAAGCGCGGGATTGTAGACGACGTTGAAATTCGCGTCGGCGAGAAAGTAGCTGTAGTCGGTCGGGCCGGAGTCGGCCCACTCGAGGTCGTAACCGAAAAGCGTCTGGGTCTGCGCGCGGCCCTTGAAAAACTCTCCGGTGAGCATGGCGGCACCGCGGATGGCCCAGCGGCGTGTGGGTTGCTCGGTGTCGGCGAGCGTGCCGCCGTTGGCCCACTCGGTGAGCGGATTGCCGTTGAGGAGCGGGGCGCTGAGATTGGCGATGCCGCCGTTGGCGCGGTCGGAGAGGTAGTCGTTGTAGAGGACGTTGAACTGGGTGGAGAGCCACTTGGTCCACACGGTCTCGGCAGAGACGGAGTAGATCTTGTTGGTCACATACTCGCTCGAGGCGTTGCCGGCCCAGGAGTTGATGTTGTCCCACGTGAGCTTGCCGTTGGCGATCGCGCCGCGCGGCCACGGTTGGCCGGTGGCGGGATTGGTCGCGCCCGTGAGGCCGTTGCGCAGCATGTAGGCGAGGCCGAAGTTGTGGCGCGGATCGGTGGCGGCGTTGGTGAACGCGATGTTTTCCTGATTCGTGTTGATGATGCGCTCGTTGATTGTCTGCTGACCTTGCAGGCGGATCACGGTGCGGAGCGGATCGAGCTTCAACGCGAGCTGGCCGTAGTAGCCTTTGGTCTCGTAGCCGAGGAAGACGCGGCGGTATTTCTGCGAGTCGTCCATGTAGGAAAAACGAAACGCGAGATTGTCGGCACCCCAGTTGGCATCGAGCTGGCCCTGCTTGGAGCCATATTGGTCGATGCGCCACGACGCGGTGCCGCGCTGCTGGCGAAAGTTCGCGCGCTTGGAGACAGTATTGACCGTGCCGCCGGCGCCCCCCGCGCCGTAGAGGAGGCCCTGCGGCCCGCGCACGACATCGGCGCGCTCGACGTCAAAATTGCTCGTGATGCCGGTGGCGGTGGTGCCGAAATTATTCGCGGGGCCCGTCGCGGAAAATCCGTCGCGATGGATCGCGCCGCCGCCGGTGCCGCGGATGCCGATGGTCTGGTTGCCCACGCGATCGCCGGGCTGCTGCGAGAGCGCGTCGGCGTCGGGGTTCGACATCACGGTGCCCGCGCCGGCGCCGTAGCCGTTGAGCATTTCCTCGAGGGAGGTGGCGGCGATATCGCGCATGAACTCCTCGGTGAAGATGTCGGCCGAGACGGGCGTCTTGTTGAGCGCGGTGTTGAACTGCGTGAGCGAGTTGGAGTTCAGCGCGCCGTAGGAGTTGTCGGCCTCGGCCTTCACCTCGAAGGGATTGAGCGTAACGAGTTCGGCGGATTTTTTCGCGGCCGCTGTCGCGGGCGCGGGCGGAGCGACTTGGGCGCCGAGGGATGAGACGGCGGCAGCGAGGAGCGCGGTAAGGCGGAGGGAGGAGCGCATAGCGGTGGGGTGGGAAGAGAGGCGCGGAGGGGTGTTGAAGGGAAGATCGGCGTCGCCAGAAAAACGACGCCCGGGGCGGGCAAGACGTGGGCACGACCGGAGGGATCGTCAAGGCTGCGGGGCCGCACGCGCTCCCGGGCGCGAACGTCAGCGCGAGCGCGTTGACCAGTCGGCGTGGGGCGCAAAAAAGGCCGGTCGAGGACCGGCCTTGTTCTGCAATGCGCGTGCGCGTTGTGCTTACGCGTCGTAGCCCGGGAGAATCTTGTCGACGCGGGATTTCTCGAGGCGGGCGAACTGCGGCACGCCGGCGTCGTGCGGGACGGAGGGTTCGCCCTGAATGAGGGGCTGCGCGTAACGGAGGAACTGGAAGTTCATCGAGACGCCGTCCTCGTTGATCCATTCGCGGGGGAGTTTTTTCACGCCGTTGGCGATTTCGCTGAGGGGCGCGAGGCCGGTCTCGGCGGTGTAGGTCTCACCGTCGCCGCGGATGAGGGTGACCATCTTGTCGGTCTCGCCGTTGACGGCGGCCTTGACGGCGGCCTGGCCGACGAGGAAGGCCTCGTCGACATCGGTCTTGGACGCGGCGTGCGCGGCGCAACGCTGCATGAGGCCGGGCTTGGCGACGCGAACCTTGGCGGAAGGGATCGCGGTCTGCACGATGGCGCCGATGGCGTCGCCCGCGCCACCGAGGGTGGCGTGGCCGAAGGCATCGGTCGCGCCGTCGGCGGCGACATAGTTGCCATCGGCATCGACGAGGCCTTCGGCGACGACGATGAGGCAGTATTTTTCGCGCTTCAGGATGCGCTTGATGTCCTCGATGACTTTTTCCTGCGCGAACGGAATCTCGGGCAACAGGATGAGGTGCGGCGGATCGTGCGGGTGGTCGCGGCGCTTGGCGAGGGCGGTGCCGGCGGCGAGCCAGCCGGCGCTGCGGCCCATGACCTCGACGATGGAAACGAGATCGCCCTGGCCCATCGCCTCGTTGTCGCACGCGATTTCGCGGACGGTGGTGGCGAGGTATTTGACCGTGCTGGCGTAGCCGGGCGTGTGGTCGGTGATGGGGAGGTCGTTGTCGATCGTCTTCGGCACGCCGATGACGCGGAGCTCGTAACCCTGCGCTTGGGCGAGCTTGGAGATCTTGTCCGCGGTGTCCTGGGAGTCGTTGCCGCCGAGGTAGAAGAAGTAGCGGATGTTGTGGGCCTTGAAGACCTCGAGCACGCGGTCGAAGTCGGCCTGTTTCTTGAGCTTGTAACGGCAGGTGCCGAGGGCGGCGCCGGGCGTGTGCTTGAGCGCGCGGATCTGCTGTTGGGACTCGGCGGCGAGGTCGATCAGGTCCTCCTGGAGGATGCCGAGCACGCCGTTGAGGGTGCCGTAAATCTCCTCGATGCACTCGTGGTTGAGCGCCTCCGAGATGAGGCCCGCAACGCTGGCATTGATGACGGAGGTGGGGCCGCCGGACTGGCCCACCAAGACATTTCCTACGAGTTCAGCCATGACAGTGTGTGGTTTGGAAGAGGGTGATGTGAGAACGTGAACGGCGAACAAAGCGGGCCGCCCAAGGCGGAGGCAAACTCAAATTTCCCGGGTGAACAATTTAGCGGGCCGGCGCGGTGGCGCGGCGGCGCGGGCGCGTCGCGCTGGGTCGCTGCCAAGGCCCAACGAAACGCCCACTGCATCGTGAACTACAGCAGCTTCCCCGGCTGATACTCCGCCGCGCCCTTGTGCGCCTTGGCGAGCGGCCGCACGGCGGCGACAAACGCGTCCACCTGTTGCGGCGCGGCGCCGACGAAGCGCGCGTTTTCCGCGAGGATCGCGGTGAGGGTTTTCTTGTTCAGGCCCACGCGCCGGTCGGTCGCGAGGCGCGTGAGCAGGTCCGCGTCGCCGTCGCCGGAGCGCAGCGCCTTCGCCGCGGCGAGCGCGTGCTCCTTGATCGCCTCGTGCGCGGTCTCGCGGCCCGCGCCGGCTTTCACGGCCTCCATGAGAATCGTCGTCGTCGCGAGGAAGGGGAGGTTGCGGGTATTCTCAGCGGCGATGGCGGCGGGAAACACGTCCATCTGCCGCAGCACCGTGAGCCACGTCTCCAGCAAGCCGTCGATCGCGAAAAACGCGTCCGGCAACGCCACGCGCCGCACGACGGAGCACGAGACGTCGCCCTCGTTCCACTGGTGGCCGGCGAGCGCGCCCGTCATCGTGACGTAGCCCGAGAGGATCGTCGCAAAGCCGCACACGCGCTCGCAGTTCCGCGCGTTGACCTTGTGCGGCATCGCTGACGACCCGACCTGCCCCGCCTGAAATCCCTCCGTCAACAACCCCGCGCCCGCCATCAGCCGCAGCGTCGTCGCGCCACTCGCGCCCGCCGCGCCGAGCTGGTGGAGCGCGCTCACCACCTCGAAATCGAGCGAGCGCGGATAAACCTGCCCGACCGCGCCGAGCACCGCGCGAAACCCGAGGTGCTTGATCACGCGCGCCTCGAGTTGCGCGACTTTTCCCGCGTCGCCGCCGAGCAACGTGAGCTGATCGAGCTGCGTGCCGACCGCGCCCTTGAGCCCGCGCACGGGATAGCGCGCGAGCAACTCGTCGAGCCGCGTAAACGCCCCGAGCAGTTCCTGCCCGAACATCGCGAGGCGTTTCCCCAGCGTGGTGGGCTGCGCGGGGACGTTGTGCGTGCGCCCCGTGATCATGAGATCGCGATGCGCCGCGGCCTGCCGCGCGGTCGCGAGGAGCGCGGCGGCGGCCTTGAAGCGCACGAGCTGGAGCGCGCGGAGAACCTGGAGCTGCTCGACGTTTTCCGTGAGGTCGCGGCTCGTGAGCCCGAGGTGGATGAACTGCCGCCCCGCGAGATCGGAAAACTCCTCGATGCGCGCCTTCACGTCGTGAAGCGTCACGCGCTCGCGCGCCGCGATCGCCGCGAGATCGATCCGGGTCTTCACCTTTTCGTAGTCGCGGATCGCCTCGGCGGGGATCGCGACGCCGAGGTCGCGCTGTGCCTTCATCACGGCGATCCAGAAATCGCGTTCGAGTGCGATGCGGCCGGCCTGCGACCAGAGGTCCTTCATCGCCGGCGACGCGTAGCGCTCGGCGAGGACGTTGGGGATCGAGGCGGAGGCGGACGCCGGGTCGGCCGCGACGGCGGGAGCCGCGGGAGTGGAAGCGGTGGAGACAGCGGCGCGGGGAGCGGCGGGATTTTTTTCGTTCACGGTGGGCGCGTGACTAAGGGTCGACGTGCGGCGGATGCGACCGGAAAAGCGCCGCGCGAATGTC
>JBEANZ010000670.1:0-7251 GCA_041165185.1 Verrucomicrobiota bacterium
CGCCGGTGCGCCGACCGTGAGACCACGCCGCCGACCGGGCGCACGCGCCAACGGCGGCCCGCACCGCCGCCCGCGCGGTCTCGCGCAGCGCTGCGCAGGTAGGATGCCGAACACAACTGGCAGGCGGCCTACGATTCTCGGCCGATGCCATCACCCATTTCGAGCGGCGGTTCGGCAATCGAAAATCGAGAATCAAAAATCGAAAATCGAAAATTCTCCGGCCCCGTGATCACGGCGCGAGGGTGAGCGTGTGTTTTGTTTCGCCGGGTAACAGCGGCGTGGCCGGCGAGGTAGGGGTCGGCTTCTTGCGGAGGTGCTTCGGCTTGGCGGCTTCCGGTGCGAGCACGCGGGTGAGGGTGCGGATTGCCTGATAGCGGATGCTGCGGGTGGTGCGGCCGGTGGGGATGAGGTCTTGCGGGAGGAGGCAGCGGTTTTTGCCGGGGAATTTCCGCAAATGGCCTCGGCGCGCCATGCGTTGCCGATCGGGTGCTTGAGCGAGAAGAGCTAGCTGCCGAAAAAAACCGTGTAGGTGGGTGACGATTTTTCTTCATGCGGCGCGGCAGCGCGAGCAAGCGCCGTGCGCGCGGAGGGCTCAACGGGAAAACGGGGATGTGGAGAAACGGTGCGCCTCTCGCGTCATTGCCAGACGGAGGGGCGCGTCCCAAGCGCCCGAATGCGGCGGTGGGGAAACCGTCGCTTCGTTGTGGCCATGCCGGCTATCGGAAAAGCCGTTCGAGAATATCCACGCCGGTCATGATGTTAGAGGTCGTTTCCCACGCGCGTTCGCCGGGGGTCTTGTAGACGTAGCTGGTGAAGGTGCCGTCGGCTCCGGTGTGGACGCTCATTTTGATTTTCGCGTCGACGCCGTAGTTTTCAAAATAGGCGAGGCCTTTTTCGGTGATGCCTTGGCCGAGGCGACCGCGGCTGTTGGCATCCCAGAAGGCGAAGGAGCTGCGGTTGTTTTCAAACGTGGAAAGGCCGATCAGGGCATTGCCACTGGAGCCGTAGAGCCAGAGGTCGGCGCGATTTTCTGAGGAGATTTGCAGACCGAGTCGCGTGCGGCCTTGGGCGTCGCTGAGCTCGATAGCGGGGTTGCCTTTGGGTCCAACGCTCTGGGCGATCCGGGGGCGACCGGAGGCGTCGAGCAGTTGCAGCGAGGTGCCTCCTTGGACGGAGTCGGAAACGGTGAAGTGGTTTTTTCCGCCGGCAGCCTGTAGCAGAAAGTTGACCTGTGACTTGGCGGACACGTTGGTTTGGAGGCGCAGTTTTCCGTCCGGGTCGGAGAAACTTTGATAGACCCAGCCGTCGGAATCGACGCCTTGGGAGAGGCGGATTTTCCCCTTTCGGTCGCTCACATCCATGCGGGCGGTGGCACCATCGTCGGTGAGGAGCGAGAGCAGGGGTTTTTCGTCGTCGCCGAAGAACGTGGTGCCGGCGATGCGGGCTTTCGCGTCCGTGCGGGTGACGGAGCTAGAGAGGCGGGCTTTTTGCTTTTCGTCAAAGAGGCGGACGCGCGAGATGCCGTCGGCGGTGAGGCCGACGCGGAGGCGCTCGCCGCGCTGGGGATCGAAGAATTTTTGCCAGAGGCCGCCGTCGGGATCGAGCGTGAGAGCCGCGCGGACTTGGTTTTTTTCGTCCACGAGTTCAATGGCGCGGGCGCGCACGCTGGGGTAGGTGGCGGCGGCGAGTTTGACGCGTTCGAAGAGGGCGGCGGCGTGGCGGATCGCGATGGACGTGGCGTCGGAGCGGGCGCGGTCGAGGAGGAGGAAACACGCGAGCGGGGCAGCGACGGCGGCGAGCGCGAGGAGGGCGAGGGTGAGGCGGAGTTGAGTGGTGAGCCGACGGCAGGCTGCGGCGAGCGCGGCGAGTTGGCGATCGGATGACGAATCCATGAGGAATGAGTGATGAGAGCGGCTATTTGCTCCGTTTTTGTTCGATGGTGATTTTCTCTTCGGGCGGGAGCGGGGCGAGCGCGGGCGAGACCTTGAGGTCGGCGGTGACTTTCAGGCGTTTTTCCCAGGGGCGGTAGCCGGAGAGGAGCACACGGAGGGATTGCACGCCTTCTTCCATTTCGATTTCGGCCGGCGTGGTGCCGACGTAGAGGCCGTTGAGTTCGATGTCGGCGCCCGGCGGGACGGAGGTGACGGAAATTTTGAATTGTTTGCCGAGCGGGACCGCGCCGGTGTGGGCGACGAGGGCGGTGCGGAGATCGTCGCCGGCTTGTTGGATGAGGTTGGCGAGGAGATCGCGTTCGCGGCCGGCGAGGAGATAGCCGTGGGCGTTGATTGCGGAGGCGGAGGGGTCGCGGTATTCGAGGTCGTAGGTTTTGGCGAACGAGAGGCGGGCGGTGGTGAGGTCGACGATTTGGAGGCTGACCTTCATGCGGTGGAAGACCGTGACGGTGCGGATGCCGAAGCCGCCGAAGTCACGCCGGTCGACGCCGTAGTTGAGCACGGCACCGGTGACCATGTAGTCGGCGCCGAGGAGTTGGCCGAACTGAGTGGATTTGGCACGGTTGCCGATGAGGCCGGAGGCGGCGAGATCCTGCTCTTTCAGGACGGCGCCGAGTTTGTCGCGGGTGACGACGCTCACGGCGGGGAGACCGACGAGGTGGGTGTTGAGCACATCGTGCGCGACGCGGCCGATGCCGGGGAGGTTTTGGCCGGAGGGGTTGTCAAAGTCGATGACGGCGACAATGATTTCGGCGGTGGGTTTTGCGTCGCGGGCGGGTTCGGCGGCGGGGACGGTAATGGCCAACAGCGAGCCGAAGAGCGCGAGACGGCGGAGGCGCGCGGGGCGATTCATTGGAGCACGACGCGGTCGCCGCGCACGGGCATCGTGCCGTCGATGACTTTGCAGTAGGCGGTTTTTTCGCGGGTGCGCACGACTTCGATAGTGCCCGTGGTTTTGCCTTCGAGGCGGTCGAGGATGGCGCCGGTATCGGGGTCTTTGAGAATTTCGCCGTCTTTGCGGACGAGGAGTTTTTGGCCGACTTCGATCCCATAGTTTTCGCCCATCGCGATGACGACCTCTTCGTTGCTGATCACGACGACGGTGGATTCGATGGTGGTTTTTTGCATGGCTTCACCGATGAAGAGGACGGCGGAGTTGATGCAGTCCTGCGTGGCTTGGCCGAGCGGGGTCTTGGCGAAGGAGCCGAAATTGGCGTCGACGCCTTTGATGCCTGCGACGCCGAGCGTCAGACCGGATTTGCCCGCCTCGCCGCGGATGCGTTTGCTGGCGACCTGTTCGCCGGAGGTGGTGTCGATGATTTTCACGACAAGGACGATCGAGGACTTGGTGCCGCCGGCACCGATCTTGAAACCGCCGAAGCCGATACCGCCGCCATCGCCGGACGTGTTTTCGGAGATTTCGGTGAGCGCGCCGGTGGCGACATATTTGGCGCTGCGGAGCTTGCCGGTCTCGGCGACATTTTTCGCCGTGGAGGCGCGGCCGCTTTGCTGGAGGTCTTGTTCGGCGACGACGGTGCCGAGGGAGATGCGTTCGACCATTACGAAACGGCCGGTCTCAGCGAGGGCGGATTCGAGCATGTATTTCAGGTTGCCGCCGAGGGCGGACCACGCGGCGTAGCCGGCCTCGTTGGTGAATTCGCTGACGCCGATGGCGTGCTTGATGCCCTTAACTGGGGCTATTTTGGTGGCGGCACCGTCGTCGGAGGTTTTGGTGGCGGTGCCTTTCTTGAGGGCTCCGCTTACGGGTGTCTGGGCGTGGGTGGGGACGAGGGCGCAGGCGGCGAAGCCGAGGAACAGGAGGTGGTGGAGCGGGGAGGATTTCATCGGAGGAGGAGGAGCAAGAAAGTGGAGTGGTGCCAGCTACTTGGTGCGGGGCGAGGCGAGTTCGGCGCCCGGGGAGCTGGCGTTTGGCTTAATGCCACTGCCGAGTTCTTGAGAGACGGTGTTGACCGTCGTGATTTTTCCGCTGGCTCCGTCGATCTGGAAAACGATCCAGAGATTACCGACTTTTCCGGTAGGGACGTTGAGACTGGCGATTTGCGTGCTGCCTTGAAAAACACGGACCTGAGCTCCTGAAACGTTGCTCAATCGGGTGCTCGCGGGAATACCACCGTCGGAGTAGTTCCAGATGGCGTATTCATAGGTGCCGGGCGGGAGGCCGGTGACGGTGAGGGTCTCCGGTCCGAAGGAGGTGCGGTCGTCGACGTCGAGCACGGCTCCGGTCGTGGTTGGTCTGATGGTGGGGCTGATAAGAGCGTTGCCATTCGGTCCGAACAAATAGGTGTCGAGGTCGACGGGTTGGGCACCCCAAGTGAGGACGAAACGCAGTTCGTTCGCGGCGAGGACGGGGGAGATGGCGGCGTTTTGCTCCGTGAAATTGCGGCCGGCGAGGGCGTTGGCGGTGAAATAGGCCGTGACGAAATTCGTCAGGGATATTTCGGCGGTGTAGGTGCCGGCGGGTGTGCCGGTGATGGCGTAGTCGCCGGAGGCGTTGGTGGTCGTCGTGGCGAGGACGGTGCCCGTGATGAAGCCGACGCCGGAGCGGAGGCGGGGCGTAACGCCGCCGAGGCCGCGGCCGGTGAGCGCATTCGTGATGCGGCCGCTGATCGTGCCGGTGCCGGTGGGATTGGGGGAGAGCCAGACGGTGTCGACTTGAGTGGTGATATTGGCGACGGCGGTGGTGCTGAGGGTGGTGGGGATGTAGCCGTTGGCGGTGACGGTGGCGGTGACGGGACCGGGGGGCGGGTTGAGGGAGTATTCGCCGAGGAGGGCGGTCTGCACGGTGCCGAGCGAGGCACCGGTGGCGGAGGTGAACGCGAGGGAGACGCCGTTGAGGCTGTTGCCGGTGAGGGCGTCGCGCACGGCACCGCGGAGGACGGCGGTGCTGGTGAGATCGGAGAGTTCGTAGACTTCGATGAGGGCGAGGCCGGTGGTGTTGGCGACGCCTTTGACTTCGACGGTGTAGTTGCCGGGGGCGAGGGTGGCGACGAGGGCGGCGTCGCGGGAGCCGGCGGGGAGGGCAAAGGCACCGACCGCGGCGAACGCGGCGCTGAGTTCGGGAGTGCCGCCCCAGTTGTCGTTGGCGGCGAGGCGGACCGCGCCGACGCCGAAGAGGGTGAGTTGCGGATCGGCGACGACGCCGGGGATGCCGAAGGGCGCGGCGCCGAGGGTGGGGCCGACGGTGCGGATGAGGACGGTCTTGCTGGCGGAGGAGCCGCCGATGACGAAGCCGGCGGTAAGGCCGGTGCCAAGGTGCTTCAGGACGGAGAGGTTAACGAGGCGCGGGGTGGAGCTGAGGGAGCTGGCGGCGGGGGTGGCGTCGTAGATTTCGGCGATGACGGTGCCGGAGCCGTTATTGGCGGAGGTGACTTTGACGGAGTTGTCGCGGGTGGTGACGCTAGTGGCGATGGCGGCGTCGCGCGAGGTGGGGCCGGTGTAGGGGAAGGCGCCGACGGCGGCGAGGGCGTTGGCAAGGGTAGCGCCGCCGCCCCAGTTATCGTTTTCACCGGTCTTGGTGCTGCCAGCGAAGAGTTCGAGTTTGGGATCTTCGAGAGTGCCGGGGACGCCGAGTGCGCCGAGCGAAGGGCCGGCGGCGCGGATGACAAGGGGCTTGGCGCCGGAGGTGCCATCGCCACCGACGACGTAGCCCAGAGTGAAGGAGTCGCCCGCGCCGGAGAGGCCGGTGAGAATGGAGAGGTTGATCAGGCGACTGGAGGTGGGAGCTGCGACGGGCGGAGTCGTGCCAGTGATCGTGATGGTTGCGGCGGCGGTGGTGACGGTGCCGAAGGCGTTGGTGATGCGCAGGGTGTAGCTACCGGAGTCAGCGGGAGTGGCGCCGGAAAAACCGAGGGTGGCTTGGGTGGTGCCGGTGAGGGTGCCGCCATCGGTGAGAGCGGTGCCGTCACGAAACCATTGGTAGTTGGTGGTGAGGCTACTGGGGGAAGTGATTTCGGCGGTGAGGGTAAACGAAGTGCCGGCGGCGGAGGTGCGGGATTCGGGCGGGGTGAAAACGAGCGGTTCGGCGGGGGCCGCGAGGCTGATGCGAGCATCGCCGGCGAAATTGCCGGCGTCGGAGACAAAGAGGAGGTCCGTGCCTTTGAAGGAGAGGACGGCGCCGGGGGAATAGATGACGGCGTTGGAGCCGATGCCGTCGGCGCTGGAAAAGTTGCGGCGGAAACCGCCGGCGAGGAGGCTGACGACGCCGACGGAAGTGATTTTGCGGAGGGCAGCGTTATTGGCGTCGGTGACATAGACGTTGCCGGTGTCGGTGACGGTGACGCTGCGGGGTTGGTTGAAGTTGGCGTTGGTGCCGGTGCCGTCGAGGAGACCGGCGAGGCCGGCAGCGCCGGCGAACGTGGAGACGGTGGCGGTGCCGACGGCGAGCTTGCGGATGGTGTGGTTGCCGAAGTCGGCGATGTAGAGGGTGGAGCCAGTGGAGTCGAAAGAGAGGCCGGCGGGGTTGCGGAAGCGGGCCGAAGACGTAGCGGGGCCATCGGTGCTGCCGGAGAGCCCGGTGAGATTGCCGGCAATCGTGGAGGTGCGTGAGTCGGCGGGCTTGAAGGCGCGGATGACGTGGTTGCCGAAATCGGAGACGTAAACGGTGCCGTCGGTGGCGACGGCGAGGCCGAAGGGGAGGTTGAAGAGGGCGCTGTTGCCGATGCCGTCGGTGTAGCCAGAGGTGCCGGCGCGACCGACCAGGTTCGAGACCTCGCCCGTGGCGAGGTTGATTTGGCGGACGGCGTGGTTGCCGGTATCGGTGACGTAGAGGGTGGTGCCGGCGGAGTTGAGGGCGAGACCCGAGGGGGTGCGGAAGGAGGCGGCGGTGCCGATACCGTTGACAGAGCCGGCGCTGCCGCTGCCGGCGACGAGGGTGACGGCGCCGTTGCTGAGATTGACGGAGTAGATGCGATGGGCACCGCTTTCGGCGATGTAGAGGAGCCGCTTGGCGGCGTCGTAGGCGAGGCCCTCGGGGTCGCGCCAGTTTTTGTTCAGTGACTCCAAATAGTAAGGGACGCTGACGCTGAGGGTGGCGGCGGGGGAGCTGGTGACGGAGCCGGAGCCGTTGCTGACGCGGACGGTGTAGTCGCCGGCGTCGGCGATGGTGAGGCTGGGAAAGCTGAGGGTGTTATTGACGGCACCCGAAATGGGCTGGCCATTCTTGAGGGCACTTTGAATAATTGCTATTTCGGGAAACGAGCGCCGGCGCGGCGCAGAAAAACATTGTGCCGCCGGGTCCGGCGGCACAATGCGCGCAATGGCAAGTTTTTTATTAGTTGAT
>JBEANZ010000671.1:0-4844 GCA_041165185.1 Verrucomicrobiota bacterium
GTCGACGGCGAGGCCGTGGTCGTTGCCGGCGTCGTTGAGGTCGGTCCAGCGGAGGATGAGAATCTGGCCGGGCGACCACGTGATCCCCGTGACGGTGGAGGAGATGGCGGTGCGGTTGGCGGGGGTGTTGCCGTCGAGGGTCGCGGAGCTGGCGCCGACGATCGGGGAGGTGAAGCCGAGCGCGGTGACGTCGACGAAGGTGCCGGTGTTCAGATCGGTGGCGTTGGTGGAGTAGGAGAACGGGAGGGTCTGCGCGGTGGTGTTGCCGCCGTTGCGCCACTGCTCGCCGGTGTAGGAAAGCGTGAACTGCGTGATCGTGGTGCCGGAGTTGTTGGCGATCATGACGCCGAAGCGGGGGACGGTCGTGCCGCTCGCGACGGTGCCGAGGGCGCGGTCGGTGACGGCGCCCGTGCCGGCGACGCCGAACGAGTAGGCCGCGCCGGTGTTGCCGCTGCCGGTGCCGGCGACGAGGGTCGGCGTGCCGAGGGTCGAGGCGAGGCGCCAGCCGTTGAGGCTGGTGGCGGCGGGGAGTTGGGCGCCGAGATCAAACGGCGCGGTGCCGGTGAACGTCGTCGTGCCGGTCTGCGGCAGGGCGTCGAAATTCTGCGTGTAGCTGCCGCCTGCGTAGCTCACGAGCGTGCCACTGGCGACGGTGCCGATGGAGAGCGTCGCGGCGGTGCTGGTGGCGGCGGGAGCGATGGTGTTGGAGACGACGACATCAAAGCTGCCGGCGTCGGCGGCCTGGACAGTGGTGAGCGTGAGCGTGGCGGTAGTGGCGCCGGAGACAGTGGAGCCGTTGCCCGTGGCGCCGTTGGCGAGGTTGGTGCCGCCCTTGCGCCACTGGTAGGTAAACGGCGCAGTGCCGCTCACGCCGACGGTGAAGGTCGCGGTGCCGGCGGTGACGACGGTCTGGCTCAACGGGGGCGTGATGATCGTGGGCGCGGCGGCCGTCACGGTGAGCGCAGCGGTGGCGCTGGTGGCGGCGGGGTTGACGCCGTTGGAGACGACGACGTCGTAGCTGGCGGCGTCGGCGGATTGGACGTTGGTGACGGTGAGCGTGGCGGTGGCGGCGCCGCTGATGTTGGCGCCGTCGGAGAGGTTGGTGCCGCCCTTGCGCCATTGGTAAACAAGCGTGGGCGAGCCGCCGGCCGTCACGCTAAAGACGGCGGTGGTGCCGGCCGCGCGCGTGATCGCGGTGGGCGGGGTGACGATGGTCGGGGGGAGCCCGGTGATCACGAGCGCGGCGCCGGTGCTAGTGACGGCGCCGGCGGTGTTGGTGACGACGACGGTGTAGGTGGCGAAGTCGGCGGCCTGGACGTTGGTGAGAACGAGATTCGCCGTGGTGGCGGTGGCGTTGCCGGTGATCGGGTCGTCGTTGCGGAGCCACTGGTAGGTGAAGTTGGTGTCGGTCGTGGAGGAAGCGGCGACGGTGAACGAGGCGTTGCCACCGACGGCCGTGGTCTGCGCGACGGGTTGCGTGGTGATGACGGGCGTGCCGGCGGCGGTCTGGCCGTCGACCTGCGCGCGGAGCGCGGCGGCGATGGTGGGCGAGAGCGCGGTGAAAAACGTGTAGCCGGTGTCGGCCTCGATCTGCGCGGCGGAGGTGACGTATTGCTGCCACGGGTTGCTGCGCACGCCGGCGATGTTGGGAATCTTGATCGTGATGACGCGCGTGGCGGCCGTGATGCGGCTGAGCGCCGTGCCCGCGCCGAGCGGGACGACGACGGCGATTTTCCATGTGTAGCCGGGGATCGCGACGCCGCTCGCGATGGTCGAGCCTGCGAAGAGACTCGGGCCGCTGATGAGGAGGATCTCGTTGCCCGCCGCCGCGAGCGTGCGCGAGTAGGTCTCGAAGCTCGCCCACACGCCCTGGTTGTTGTCGGGCGCCTGCGGGACCATGTTGGACATGACGAAGACCTGCTGGTTATCCGCGACCGTCACGGTGCGATCGGCGGAGGGCGCCATGTGGCCGCGGTCGTAGCCGGAGCCGGAGTAGTCGGTGGTGAGGACTTGGTAGAAGCTGCCGGGGAGATTGGTATCGACGATGAAGTTGGAGCGGCCGCTGGAGCCGACGTCGTCGGAGGTGAGGTCCCAGGCGACCCAGTTGGGCTCGCGGGTGGTGTCGTTGTAATCCATCGCGAACTGCGCGCGTTGGACGAGGTAGTGCGTGCGGTTGTTGGCGTCGGCGGTGGCGTTGCTCGGGTTGCCGGTCTGCATCTGCAGGCTGACGTTGATGGTGGCACGGGCGACGGCGCCGGTGAGCAGCGCGAAAACAAGAAACGCGAGGACGGGGAGCGAGCGGAGATTTTTCATGGAGGAGAACGGGCGAAGCTGGCGCAACGAAACGCCGCGCCGCGCGGGATGTCACGCGCGAAGGAGGGTCGTAACGTGATCGGGACGCGGCGCGGGCGCGCCGTTCGCGAGGCCCGGCGCGGGTGCCACGACAATCACGCCGCGCGCGGAGCGGGTCGGCGTCGAAGGGTGGGCGGGTGCAGGGCACGCGCCACTAACCCGAGCGCAGGTTGAGCGACTTGACGCCGTCGCAGCCGGGGAGGGCGCGGATGCGGGTGACGATTTCGGCGCGGTGGAGGAAGAGCTCGTTGCGGACGACCGAATGCGCGGCCAACACGATGAGCCGGCCGCGCTCGATGCGCGCGGCGTGCGAGTAGGAGGCGTTGGCGGTGCCGACGAGCGCGGGCCATTGATCGCGGATCGTCTGCTCGGCGGAGGGGCGGCCGATTTGGTGTTGGACGAGGAGCTGCTCGACGACCGTCGCGAGGGATTGGGTGGCGCGTTTTTTCGAGCGCGCCGGTTCGTCGTAGGGCACGCCGCGCAAGTCCGCGACGAGCTCTTCGGCGAGTTTGCTGAACTGGTGGGGCTGGTCGGGCACGGGTTGGTTTGAACCACGGATGGACACAAATGAACACAGATGATCCGAACCCTATTTGTGTCTATCTGTGTCCATCTGTGGTTCTCCTCGGCTTTCCTCCTCGTAGAGCCGTGAGTAGCGGACGAAGGCGCCGAAGGCGGTGGCCCAGGCGATGTAGAAACCGGGGAAGCCGTCGAGGAAACCCAGCTTGAAAACGTAGGCACGGACGAAACGCCACGCGGGGCGCGTGACGGCGGCGGCGATGGAAAATTTTCGCCCGCGCGCCTGTTGCTGGCGCACGAAGAGATCGGCGAAGGGGTTTATTTTCGCGACGTGCGACGAGAGCGTCGGGAACGAGTAGTGGTGCAGGTCGCCGCGCAGCGTCGCGACGGGGCCGTCGCATTCGATTTTTTCGTGGACGAATTCGTCGCCGCCCCAGCGCGCGCGATCGCGGCGGAAGAGCCGTAGCGAGTGGTCAGGATACCAGTCGCCGTGTGTGATCCAACGGTCGATGAACCACACCTTGCGCGGGAAACGCGCGCCGGCGAATTGCTCGCGGTCGGGACGCGCGAAAAATGCGGCGAGGTTTTCGCGCAGCGCTGGCGAGACTTCCTCGTCGGCGTCGAGCGAGAGCACCCAGTGGTGCGAGGCGAGGGCGAGGGCGGCGTTCTTGGTGTCGCGGTAGCCACGCCACGGGAGGTGTTCGACGCGCGCGCCGTGGCATTGCGCGAGGGCGGCGCTGTCGTCGGTGGTGGCGTTGAGCGCGACGACGATCTCCGCGACCCAGCCGCGCACGCTGGCGAGGCAGCGCGGGAGGTTGTGCGCCTCGTTTTTCGCGACGACAACGACGGTGAGGGGGAGCTGGGCGCTGGGAACCACGGCGGGACACTAAGGAGCACGAATCGAGCGCGAGGAAGCGGAATAGTCGGCGCGGAGCCGCGCTAGATTTTCCCGCAGAGCGAGCGGGGGATTTGGTAAAGGTAGCCGCAGGAGCGCCACGCGCGGACGAGGGATTTTTTCGCCGCGCCGCGCCGGAAGACGATCGCGTTGAGGAGGGCGAGCACGGTGAAGCCGAGGACTTTGGCGACGTTGGCTAGCGATCGACTCACTAAGTAGCTCTGCCCGCCGGGGCCGCCCGCCTGATCGATCACGCGGGAGCGGGCGGAGTCGAAGGCGTGGCGCGCGGCGTAGCGAAACGTCGTGCGGCTCGCGGGCATCTGGTGGCGCACGGCGGCGGCGGGCGCGAACCACACCTCGAGCCCGGCGGCGCGCACGCGGCGGATCATCTCGCTGTCGCCGCCGGAAAAATAATTTCCCGCCGCGCGATCGAGGGCGGTGTGGAAGAGGCCGAGTTTCTCGAAGACCCATTTTGGGAACGCGAGGTTGGCGCCCATCGGGGAGTGTTGCGCCGGGAGCGGGCCGAGGTCGGCGCGAAACGCGAGCGGCGCGTGCCACTCGCGCACCCAGTCGGGGAGGCCGTCGGGGAAAACCGGCACGACCTCGCCGCCGACGGCGCCGACGATGCGCGCGGCGTCGGCGAGCAGCGGGACGGAGAGCTGCGCGAGCCAGTCGGATTCGACGAGGATGTCGTCGTCGCCGAAGACGATGACCTCGCCGCGCGCCTCGGCGACGGCGCGGTTGCGCGCGTGATCGAGGCCCTGTTTCTCCTCGCGGACGTAGCGCGGCGCGGGGTGGGTGGCGGCAAACTCCGCGACGACGGCGCGCGTGTGATCAGTGGAGTTGTTGTCAATGACGAGGACCTCGAAGTGGTCGCGCGGGAAGCGTTGCGCGGCGAGGCCGGCGAGCGTCTGGCGCAGGAAGTCGGCGCGATTGTAGGTGGGAATCGCGACGGTGACTTTGATCGGAGAGGGCGCGGGCGGCGTCATGCGGGCGGGAGCGTGCTTGGGGGCGAGTCGGGCGGCGTGCAAGTGTGCGCGCGCGGCGTGGCGAGGACTTTGCGGTTCGACGGAGGGGC
>JBEANZ010000672.1:0-7596 GCA_041165185.1 Verrucomicrobiota bacterium
AGCGTTTCGTGCAACAGGTCGCCGACACCAAGCGCGTCGATCTGTTTGCTAGCTACGCGACCAAGCTGGCCAACCGTCCCGTCCAGCTCCGGCTGAATTGGCAGAACGCGACGGACGCAAACTACCGCGATCGCCGCGGCTACTTCGTCCAGCCGTCGACGTTGCAATTCTCCGCCGAGACGCGGTTCTGAACGCGACCCGGGAGATCGCTCAAATCCTCCTCGCCCATGCGTCTCCCGCTCCCACGTCTGCTCGTCATTCTCGGTCTGATCGCGATCGCCTTCCTGCTCGGCTTTGCCGTAAAGGCGATCGCGCAGCCCGTGCTCGTGTCCGCGTTCGTCGCGCCGTAGTTTGTCGCACCATTGCTCCCTCCGTCCTCCCGATGCCTTCGCCCAACATTCTCTTCGTGATGACCGACCAGCAGCGGTTCGACACGATCGCCGCGCTGGGTCACTCGCTCGTGCGCACGCCGAACCTCGACCGGCTCGTGCGCCGCGGTGCCGCCTGCACCAACGCCTACACGACCTGCCCCGTTTGTGTGCCCGCGCGCTACTCGATCATGACGGGCTGCGAGCCGTCGAAGACGAGCTGGCTGAGCAACTGGGCGCCCGGCGATCGCGTGAGCGAGCGTTGCGGGCCCTACCTCGCCCAGACGCTCGCGGCGCGCGGCTACCGCACCTGGGGCCTCGGCAAATTCCACACCGAGCCGCGCCACGAGCCGCTCGGTTTCCAGACGCACGAATACAGCGAGGAACTCTGGGCCACTGAGGCGGAGTTCCTCGGCGACGACTACGTGAAATGGCTCCGCGCCCGAGCGCCCGATCTCGCGCACGTCGAGCAGGTCCACGGCGAACGCAGCGACATGTATTACGTGCCGCAGGTGCGCCCAATGGCCGCCGCGCTCACCGTCGAATCGTGGCTCACCGGCCGCGCCACCGAGGAAATCGCGCGCGCCGATGCGCGCCCGTATTTCGGTTTCGTCTCCTTCGTCACGCCGCATCCGCCCATCGCGCCGCCGATTCCCTACAACCGGATGTTCAACCCCGACGACATGCCCAACCCCGTCCTCGGCGATCCCGCGATCGATGCGGCCGACGATTATCTCGGCTGGATGAATTACGCCGTCTGGGCCGAGGACATCCCGCCGCCGCAGGCCCGCCAACTCCGCGCGCGTTACCTCGGCTCCATCGCGTTCATCGACGTGTGCATCGGCCGCATCCTCGACGCCGTCGAGGCGCGGCCCGACGCCGCCAACACCCTGATCTGTTTCTACTCCGACCACGGCGACCACATGGGCGACCACCGCGCGTGGCAGAAGGAAAGTTTCTTCGAAGCCGCGTGCCGCGTGCCGTTCCTCGTGAGCTGGCCGGGGAAAATCCCGGCCAACTCGCGCCACGCCGGCCTCGCCGCGCTCACCGATCTTTTCGGCATCGCCACCACCGCCAGCGGTGCCCCCGAGCTGCGCGACGGCCGCGATTTGCTCGGCGCGCTGCGCGGCACCGCCGCCCCGCGCGAGGATTTGCACGGCCTCTACGGCACGCCCGGCACGCGGCACTTCAAGTGCATGGTCCGCCGCGGCGATTGGAAATACATCTGGCTCGCGAACGGCGGCCGCGAGCTACTCTTCAATCTCCGCGACGATCCGGGCGAGACGCGCAACCGCCTCGCCGACTCCGCGTCGCTCGCCGCGACGCTCCGCGCCGAGGCCGTCCGTGTGCTCGCGGCGCGCGAGTTCACGCGCCCCGCCGTCGAGGGCGGCGCGCTCAAGGCGCTGCCCTTCGAGCCGTTCGCCCGCACGCGCATCAAGCAGTTCGCGCGCGGCGTCACCGATTTCGGCCAGGGCGTGATGCACCCATGACCTCGCCCGCCGCCAGCGCCGCCGCCCCCGTTCCCACGCCCGTCCGGCTCGGGCTCGGCTCGCGCGTCGCCTACGGCGCCTCCGCTTTCGGCGAAAACCTCGCGATCAACTCGATCAACCAACTCGCGTTCGCCGTCTTCAACATCACCCTCCTCGTCAGCCCCGCGCTCGTCGGCGTCGCGCTCGCGCTGCCGCGCCTGCTCGATCTGTTTCTCGATCCGCTCGTCGGCGGCTGGAGTGATCGGCTGCGTTCGCGCTGGGGGCGGCGCAAACCCTTCATCCTCGTTGGCGCGATTCTCGCCGCGGCGGTCGCGACGGGCATGTGGTATTTCCCAGCGGGCCGCACGCCCACGTTTTATTTTTGGTGGCTCGCGATCGGCTCGGCCACGATGGCCGTCGCCTACAGCCTGCTGATCGTGCCCTACGGCGCGCTCGGGCTCGAGCTCGTCTCCGACTACCACGAGCGCACGCGGCTCATGGGCACCAAGTCCGTCCTGCACAAGGCGTCGGGTGTCGTGAACCAGTGGCTGCTAAAATGGGTGCAGCTCGCGGGCGGCGGCAATCTCGTCACCGGCGGCCGCCTCTGCGCGCCGATCGTCGGCGGGAGCATTGCGTTGCTCGGCATCATCACGGTGTGGAAAACCCCCGAGCGCGCCGCCGCGGCCAACGCCCCTGTGCCGCCCCGCGTCTCGTTGCTCGCGAGCTGGCGCATCACGCTCGGGCGTTTCGATTTCGTCCGCCTCTGCCTCGCGCAGATCCTGATCTTCGCGAGCCTGCTCGTGATCGATAACACGGGATTTTACCTGAACGTTTTCTACGTGAACGGCGGCAGCATGAGCGTCGGCGCGTGGATGAAGGGCTGGTATGGCACCGCGATGCAGGCCGGCGGGATGCTCGCGATTCCGTTCATCGTGCGGCTCTCGCGGCGCATCGGGAAAAAACAGACGCTGCTCCTCTGCACCGCGCTGCTCGGCGCGGGCGGCATCGCCAAGTGGTTCTGCTACGTGCCCGGCGCCGGCTGGTGGCTGCTGCTGCCCTCCGCTCTGATGGCGCCCGGCCTCGTCGCGGTGCTCGTGCTCATCCCGTCGATGACGGCCGACATTTGCGATCTCGACGCCGCCGAGAGCGGAGCGCGCCGCGAGGGCATGTATAACGCCGTGCTCGCCTGGGCCATCAAGGTCGCGCTCTCCGGCTCCATCTTTCTCTCGGGCTGGGTGCTGTCGTTCACCGGCTGGGTGACCGACTTGAAACACAATCAGAGCGCCGACACATTCCTCACGATGCGCATCGTCTTCGCCGGCGGCACCATGCTCTGCGCCGCGCTCGCCGCTTGGATCATTGCCGGCTACCGCGTCACGCCGGAGTCCGTCGCCGCCGCGCAAGCTCGCGCCGCCGCCAAAAACTTTTCTCCCAACACCACACCATGAACCCAAACCACCCGCACCGCTCTCTGCTGCATACCTGCGCGCTCGCCGCCTCGCTGGCGTGCGCTTCCGTCCTCGTGGCGCAAACTGCTCCCGCCACATCGACCGCGACCGGCGCGTCCACGCCGAGCGCTGGGCCCATCGAACTCAGCCCCTTCACCGTCTTCTCCGACAACGACACCGGCTACCGCGCGCAAAACACCCTCTCCGGCTCGCGCCTCAACTCCTCCCTCAAGGACACTCCCGGCGTTCTCGACGTGCTCACGAAGGATTTTCTCGAGGACATCGGCGCCACCACGCTCCAGGAGGCGCTCGCGTTCTCCACCAACTTTGCCGAGGACGCCGGCGACTTCGACAGCCAGGGCGTCATCAACACCATTTTCCCCGGCTCGCAGATCAACGTGCCGTTCCGCTCGCGCGGCCTCGGCGGCACGCTCGCGCGCAACTACCTCGAGACCGATTCGCGCCCCGCCTTCTACACCGTCGAGCGCATCGACAATTCCTCCGGCCCCAACGCCATCCTCTTCGGCCTCGGCAGCGCCGGCGGCGTCGCCAACATCACCACCAAGCGCGCCAAGCTCAACCGCGACGCCTTCGGTTTCGATCTCCTCTTCGACAGCAACAATTCGCGCCGCGTCACCTTCGACGCGAACAAAGTCCTAATCCCGCAGAAGCTCGGCCTCCGCCTCAACGCCATCGCCAACCGCGGAAAAAAATACCGCGCCAATTTCACCGACAACACCGACGGCTTCCAGCTCGCCAGCACCTGGCGCGCGACCGCCCGCACCGAGGTCCGCGTCGAATATGAGCGCGAGCGCACCACCGGCAGCGTCGCCTATCCCGGCCCGCACCTCGTCAACACCTACGTCACCAACTGGCTCACGCGCGGCTCGCCCACCTACACGTTGCCCGTCGGCTGGGAATCGCTCACCGCCGCGCAGCGCAACGCCATCGTGAATCCCACGGGCTCGCCCACGGCCTTCAACTACATCGGCGCCGGCGTCAGCCCCGTCGTCATCCAAAACGGCGACCGCTCCTATCTCATCAACGCCGCCACCTCGCTCTTCAGCAACGCCAGCCTCGGCAGCAACGACGCCAGCAACCGCCAGACCGTCGACCCGCGCTTCTTCAATCCGCGCGGCAACATCAACGGCCCCGGCGGCCGCAAGGGCGTCGACCGCGAGATCCTCGCCCTCGCCGTCGATCACAAGCTCACCGAAAAAATTTATCTGAACCTCTCCGCTTCGCGCGAGGAGAGCAGCGCCGACACCTATCAGGCCTACGCCAACGGCGCCGCCAGCGGCGCGACCATCCTCATCGACGGCAACGGCACCTTCACCAATTCCGCGCAGATAAAAAATCTCGGCGCCACCGCGCTCACCACCAACGCCGCCGGCCAGGCCCTGAATCCGTTCGCCGGCCAGTATTACACGCAGTCGCGCTGGCTGCACCGCACGCAGGAGGGCGTGCGCAAGACGGTCCAGGGCACCGTCGCCGCGCAGTTCGATCTCGGCCGCTGGCTCGGCTCGCACCGCGTCGTCGGCACCACCGCCTACATGGAGCGCGCGTCCGGCAGCGAAAATTTCCGCGAGTCGTGGCTCTACGCCCCGTTCAACGCCGATCCCGTCAACACCAACAACGGCCTCGTCCGCCGCCACTACGCCGCGCCCACCGACGCCGCGAATTTCTTCGTGCCCGATTACCGCGAGTTCCCCGAGCTCACGTGGACGCACCCGACCCTCGGCCCGATCAAGACCGGCTGGGTCACCGAGGGCGAGAGCCTCCGCCACGCGCGCCAGTTCTCCTATCTCGGCGCGACGCAGAGCCGCTTTTTCAGAAACCGCCTCGTGCTCACCGCCGGCTACCGCGTCGATGAGGCGACCGACTACGTCTTCGGCCAGCGCCGCGTGCGCCCGCCCGGCTGGGAAGCCAGCAGCGGCCTGCTCGAGCTCGACCGCGGCAATGTTGCCAAGACCACCACGCGCGGCCCCACGCGCACCTACGGCGGCGTCTTTCACCTCACGTCGTGGATGTCCGTCTACGGCAACCGCAGCACCAACTTCGGCCCGCCGCGCGGCAACGTCGTCGGACCCGACGCCCTCACGCCGCCCAACACCGCCGGCGAGGGCCTCGACGCCGGCCTGAAGTTCGAGCTCTTCGGCGAGAAAGTTTACCTCGACGTCGGCTACTTCGACACCGCGAGCAACGACGTCACCGAGGTGCTCACGATGAACATCAACACCATCGACAGCATCCGCGGCGCCTACAACGCGGTCTTCCCGATCCTCAACAATCCCGTCGGCACCTCGCCGCTTTTCCGCACCTCCGATCCCGCCGCCGTCTCCGCGCTCATCGCCGCCTATCCGATGCTGCGCCCCGTCTACAACGCCAACGCCGACACCCTCGACCAGGCGAGCCGCGGCTACGAGGCGCGGATCACGGCGAATCCGTTCCGCGGCCTCCGCCTGCGTGCGACCTTTTCCAAGACGGAGCGCGAGCGCGAGAATCTCTTCAAGTTCACGCGCCCCATGGCCGCGCAGCTCCGCACCTACATCAAGGACCTGCAGACGAAGAACCCGGCCGTGAACGTCGGCAACCTCACCTCGACCGCCAACCCCGGCGTGACCGTCAACAACCTGCTCGATAACCTCGACCAGTTCCTCGACAACGCGATCGACACGCTCGGCAACAATTTCGGCGGCGGGAAAATGAGCGCCAATCTGACCACGACCTACGATTTCCAGAAATTCCTGAAGGGATTCGGCGCCACGCTCAGCACGCGCTACCGCTCCGGCGCCTACACCGGCGCCTACGAGATCCGCACCGGCGGCGTGGCCGGCGGCAACCTCCTCGCGACCGTCCCGCGTTTCGGCCAGAGCACGATCGACTACGATCTCAACCTCCGCTACCGCACGCGCCTCCCGTGGGTGAAGAACGCGCGGGTCACCTTCCAGCTCAACATCGCCAACCTCCTGGATAAGTCCGAGCCGCTCATCCGCCGCGCCCGCACCGCCGTCATCGCCCCCGGCGGCACGCCCCCGCCGATCGACCCGTCGTCCTACTTCATCCGCACCCCGCGCAGCTGGAGCCTCACGAGCAAGTTTGATTTCTAAATTTCCCGGATCGGCGACACTCCTGTCGCCGCCCGAGGGACACGGACACGCGAACCTACTTTGCCCACACCAAAACCCGGCGGCTCAAAAGCCGCCGCTCCGACGGAGGGGCGGCTTTCCAGCCGCCCACGCCTTTCGCCCCACCCCGTGCTCCACCTCTCTCCCCGCACGAATCTGCTCCTGCTCCGCCTCGTCGTAGCCGTTCCTGCCACCACATCTGAGCCGCGCTCCTGCTCCGCGTAACTTCCCGGCACCAACCTCGCCCCTCCCACTCGCTCCACTCCACACCATGATCTGTCGTTCACTCGTGTCCGCGTTCGTCCTCCTCGCCGTCACCGCGTCGGCGCAAACGCTCGCTCCCGCGACGCCGCCACCTGATGCGGCGAAAAAAACGCCAACCACCGCCGCGCTGACGACTGCGGGCGCCACCGATCCGCTCGTGCTGAGTCCCTTCGAGGTCGTCTCCGAGGAAACCGGTTATTACACGCAGCGCGGTCTCTCCAGCGGCCGCCTTGGCGTCGATCTCAAGGACAGCGCGGCCAACGTAAACGTCTTCACCAAGGAGCTCGCCGCCGACCTCGGTGCCATCGACCTCGGCAACTTGCTCGAGTTCTCCAACAGCACACAGTTGGACCAGGCCGACTTCACCGGCTCCACCATCGATCCCGTGGTCGGCGAGGGCGCCGGGCGCGCCAACATCAGCGGACGCGCCCGCGGCCTGCCGACCATCCGGCTCGTGGACTACGAGGTGGCCGACTGGGAAATCGACAACTACAACGTGGACCGCACGGACATCTTCCTCGGCACCGATGCGATCCTGTTCGGCAACGGCAGCTCTGGCGGCACGATCAATTCTTCCCGCGACTCCGCCAATTTCCGCCGCAACCGCACGATCATCTCCTACAACTTGGGTTCCAACGGCCGGAATCGCGCCGTCTTCGACAGCAACACCGTCCTCATCCCCAAGAAACTCGCGCTGCGCGTCGGCCTCGTGAAATACCACACCGACGGGCGCCGGATGTGGGACTACGCCGATCGCAAGGCCGGCTCGCTCGCCGCCACGTTTCAAGCCACGAAGACCACCACGTTCCGCGCCTCATTCGACACCGGCAACAATCATCGCCACCAGCCGATGATCAACAACCTGCCGGAGAACCGCGCGTCGCAATGGCTGAACAGCAAGGATGCGAACAAGACCGTC
>JBEANZ010000673.1:0-12318 GCA_041165185.1 Verrucomicrobiota bacterium
GCAAAACGCGACCGCGATCCGTTCGCGTCGGTGTGGTCGGTGACGAGGCCGAAGCGCGCATCCCAGATCGAGTGTTCGACGAGATCGGGGAGCGCGGGCTCGTTGGGATCGGCCGGGGGCGTGACCGACTGCGTGACCTTCGCGGGAAACGTGTGGTGCGTTGCGTCGAATTCCGTGGTCGTGATCGCGCCGCGGGCGTCGGTAATTTGGTCGCGGTTGCCGTAGGCGTCGCAGCGATAGGTGAGGAGGTGATGGTCGGAGTCGCCGTCGCGGACCGTCGCGACGGCGCCGGTCGGATGGTAGGTGTAATCGCGGGCGGTGAGGAGCGAGTCGTCCGCGTCGCGCTGCTCAATGCGCAGCGCCACCGGCACGAACCACGACGTGCGGCCCGACCAATCCGGCGCGTCAGACGAGGGGAAGCTCCGGTTTTCCAACCCGGTGGCGACATCGATCTCGGCGTAGGCGCGCTGGTGGATTTGCCGCAGCGTCGAGACGACGCGTCCCGCGGCGCCGGCCGTATCGAATTGGGTGTTGGTTTCGGTGCCCTGCTTCAGGCCGAGCGCCCACGCGTCGAATTCGTAGTCGGCGCGTTTTTCCTCGCAGACGTAGGCGTGCGTCGCATCGGTCCACACCTCGACCGTGCGCAGGATTTGCACGATGCGCCCGGCGGCGCCGGGGACGTGCGGCTCTGCCCCATAGCCGGTGATTTGGCCGTGGAGCACGGCGAGGGGGCGAGCGATGCCGGGCAAGTCGTCGCCGAGCTGGAGTGACGAGCAGAGCACGCGGCCGACGAGCGGAAATTCCTGCGCATAACACGTCTCGCGCACGGTGTTCAGCTCGCAGTCGGTGACGCGCATCGCGTCGAACCCGAGCCAGCCGCGCCCCTTGAGATCGAGGCGCGCGCCCGAATAGAAACACCGCGAGCCGACACCGAAGGCGATGGGGTTGTCCCGCGAAAACGCGGCGACGACCACCTTGGGAAACCCGATCGTGCGCACGCTCGCGAGGCTGCCGCCGACGTGCGGGAGCCCGGCGGCGCTCGCCGCGAGGGCATCGGCCGGCGAGGCGTCGGGGATCGCCTCGTGCGCGGCGAGGAAGGCGCGGCCCCGCGCGCAGGGCGTGCGCGAATAGACGGCGGCATCCGTGATGGCGCGAAACTCGAGGTGCAGCTGCCCGCCGCGCTCGTTGGTGATGCACGCCGGCAGGTCGGGCGCGAGGGGCGGGGCGGGGAAGTTGGTGATGTCGCCGTTGGGCTGCACGTAGACGAACCCGGCGCGGCCGGTGCCGTGGGCGTCGAACGGCATGAAGCTCCCGCCCTGAAACACGCCGTCGAGCACGCGGCGGTTGAGCACCTGCGCCTCCGCGCCGCCAAGCCGCACCACGGTGCCGATGGCCGCCGGGGTCGTGAGGGTCACGGTGAAGTCGTTGGACGGGTCTCCGACATTTGGTCGCGGCGTCGGGCCAAAGAGCCAGGTCGCGCCTTCGGTCGGTTGCGCGAGGATGACGAGCTCGCCGCGCCCGTCTCCGTCGGTGTCGGCGATCTCGTAGGTGAGCGTGAGCAGCTTGTCCTTGCCGGGGGCGTAACGGACGTTGTCGCCCGTGCCGAGCAACAGGGGCACCACGGAATCGACCGGCGCGTTGCCCGGCGAATTCCATTTGTCCGTGATCGTCATCCAGCCCGACTCGTCACCGTGCCGCCCGGTCGTGGTGCTGAAAACCAAGCCGTAGGCCTGCGATCCCAAGAACAGGTGCCGCAGATCCGCCTCCGCACCGACCGCCACGCGCGCGGACGGCGCAAGTTGGAAACCCACGCCGGTGTTGAAGAGGACGGTGATGTTGAGCCACGCGCCGTCCGGCTCGATCCAGACGAGATCGACGAGGCCGTCGCCGTTGATATCGCCGGTGACCATGTGCCCGCGGTCGTAGTTGAGCTGGGCCTGGGCGAGTTTCGCGTCGAGGTCCGCGTCCGCGCGCAGTGTGAATTTCAACGTATGGTCGGCGGGTGAGCCAGTCGGGCAGGCGGCCTGCGCGGCGAGGTGGCCGTTTGCGTCCTTCTTGATCCGCACGAGATCGGTGCGGCCGTCGCCATCGACATCCAGCGTGAAGACGCGGGCCGAGACGGTGGTGGCCTCGGTCGCCCACGGGGAAATGTTGTCCAGCTCGGCGGGCACGAGCGGGGCCGCGCCCTCGGTGGCGGCCGCCGCGCGAAACACCCGCAGCCCCCGGCCGCGGTCGTGCACGATCGCGAGGTCCACGCGGCCGTCTTCATCGAGCTCGAGCGGGACGAGGCCGTCGCCATCGGGCACGGGGTCGGTGAGATTGAACGTGGGCACATCGGTGGCGGAGACGTAGCCCGCCGGCAGCGCCGTAGTGTTGATCGGGAAACCCATGTCCTTGACCGTCCAGCCGGCGCCGTCGGGCGTGAGCTTGAGCCAGCCGAGGCTGCCGATGCCGAAGCCGCCGAGGTTGAGAATGATTTCGGAGATGCCGTCGCCATCGACATCGAGCGTGGTCGCGCCGCGAAAATCGGACCACCAGCGGTTGAGCGTCTTGTTGAAGAACTGGGTGAACGTGCCGTCGCCGACATTCTTGAGCGCGATGATCTGAATGAGTTTTCCCATCTCGGGATCGGCGCCGATGAACACGAGGTCGGTGATGCCATCGCCGTCGAGATCGGCGGGCAGGAGAATCCAGCCGGGCGAGAGCTTGAGGTAGTCGGTGGCGCCGTTGATTTTCCATGCGAGGCCTTCCCACATCGGCTCGAAGGGCTTCGGCACCTCCGGATAGGACAACTTGATCGCGGCCGGCTCCGGCCCGTGGGCACCGGGTATCGCCGCGGCGGGAAACCGGATTTCCTCGAGCAACGGGCGCCCGGTCGCGGCGCTAGCGCGCTGCGTGAGATCCCACGCGAGCGCGGGGAGCCAGGCCGACGCGGGCGGGCCGGCGGGGGCCGCATCGGGCGCGACGGAGGTGGTGATGCGCGTGAGAATTTTGCCGGAATGCGTGGCGCTGCCGCCGAGGAAACGCGGCACGTCGAACCCCGAGTCGGCATACGCGAAATCAATCCGCCGCGTGGGGAGCGCGCCGGTCGTGGTGTTGCCGGTGTAGAGGATGACGGCGGGGCGATGGTTGGCGGATTTTTTTCCGTGCGCGGCGAGGTCGGCGGCGTCCTGCGCATCCACCTCGTAGGTGATCGTGTAGAAGTTGCCGAAGCGATCGGTGACCTTGTTGAGCGCCCACGACAGGATCGCGGTGTCGTCGGGCGTGCGCCCGGCCAGCACCGGCGCGTCGGCGGTGCCGCCATACTCCAGGCGCAGGCCCTCGGCCGTGCGCACCTGCCACCAGTCGCGGCTGCCGCCGGCGCTGGGCGTCGTGAGGTGTTCGGCGATCTGCCCGCTCTCGATCTCGGTGCGAAGCACGGGGCTGTGCACGCTGACGGCGACGAGGCGCTGGCCGTTGAGGGCAAAGGCGTCGCCGGCGTCGAACGCGATGGTCCCGCACACCCCGTCGGTCGCGAGGGTGCGCGGCGCGCGCGTGATAAACCCGAGGCCGTGCAGGCCCCAGCCAAAGCCCGCGAAACCGACGCCAGCCGCGCTGTTGTAAACGAGCGAGAGCGTGGGCTGGAGACCGTTGGTGCCCGGCGGCAGCCGCAGCGGGACGGAGTAGGTGGCGGCGCCGTTGGCATCGACGGCGAACTCGCCGGGGAGGAGGAGGTTGCGGTCAGACATGGGTGAAAAGGGCGCGTGGAATTGCGGTCAACGCCTTCGACCTATCGCCTACCCGCAGCCGTGGCGGCCGATCAATACGAAAGAAAAACGGCCTGCAACGCCCCCGCCTCCCGCGTGCGCGTGAGGGCGAGCAGGAGGAGGACGCGGGCTTTTTGGGGGTTGAGCTCGTCGGCGACGACGAAGCCGCGGCGGTCGTCGTCGATCTCGATGTTGCGCTCGACCACGCCCCCGCCGGTGCGCGAGGCGCGCACGATCGCGACGCCCCGGCGCGCGGCCGCCGTGCAGGCGGCGAGCGCGGTGGCGTTGAGATTGCCGTCGCCCACGCCCGCGATCACCAGGCCGCGCGCGCCCGCGCGCACCGCCGCGTCGATCAACTCGCGGCCCATGCCGGCGTGGGCGTAGATAATGTCGACGCGCGGGAGCGGAGGGATTTTTCCGACGGCAAACTCGCTCTGCGTCGTGTGCCGCCGCACGGGCGGGGCGTAGAAGTGGATGCGGCCGGCGTGGACGAGGCCGGCGAGCCCGCGGTGGCCGCTCGCGAAGGTGCCGACCTGCGTGGTGTTCGTCTTCGCGATTTCGCGGGCGAAATGAATCTCGTCGTTCGCAACGACGAGCACGCCACGCGCGCAGGCCGCCGGGTGCGCGGCGACGGCGACGGCGTTGAACAAATTCATCGGGCCATCCGCGCTGATCGCGGTGGCGGGGCGCATCGCGCCGACGAGCACGACCGGTTTTTCCGCGCGCACGACGAGGTTCAGGAAAAACGCCGTCTCCTCCATCGTGTCCGTCCCATGCGTGATCACGACGCCCGCGATCGCAGGATCGTCGAGGGCGGCCTGCGTGCGCGCGGCGAGGCGGCGCCACGTGGCCTCGTCCATGTCCTGCGAGCCGAGCGCGGCGACTTGTTCGACGTCGAGACGCGCGAGCGTGCCGAGTTGCGGCACGGCGGCGATCAGCGCCTCGGCGGAAAACGCCGCCGCGCGATAGCCGCGCGCGCCGGCGGTTTGCGCGCCAGCGATGGTGCCGCCGGTGGCGAGCACGCGGACGCGCGGGAGCGGCGCGGCGACCGCAGGTGAGTGAGGGCGGACGGTGCGGGGCATGGCCGGAGCGTGGTTTCGCGCGGATGCGCCCGCAATCCCCGCGTGGCGGCCGGGGCGCGATCCGCGCCGGCGCACGCGTGCGGCGCGCGAAAAATATCGGCGGCGCGCAGGGCGAGGTTGCGTGCGCACGGAATCCGCCAACGGTGCGACCGCCACGCCGCCATTGCCCCACCGCGTGCGGCGACTCGTTCCAGTCACGCCGGTCGCGTTTCCCTTTCTCCTTCTCAACCCCGCCAACACCATGACCTCCCCCACCCGCCCGCTCCGGATTTTCGCCGCCGTCGCGGCCCTACTCGCCTGCGCCGCCAGCGCGTCCGCGCAATCCACCGCCTCGCTCACCGGCGTCGTCACCGACTCCACCAACAAAACCTTCCTCAACGGCGCGCTCGTCAGCATCGAGTCGCTCGGTTTGCAGACGAGCACGGACCGCGCGGGCGTTTACGTTTTCACCTCCGTCCCTGCCGGCACGCACACGATCGCGGTGAGTTATCTCGGGCTCGAGGCGACGACCGCGAGCGTGGCGGTCGCGGCCGGTGCGCGCGCGACGCGCGACTTCGCACTCGGCAGCGGGCCGGTGGTGCTCGGCGCGTTCAAGGTCGAATCGATCCGCGAGGGCCAGTCGCGCGCCATCAACCAGCAGCGCACCAGCAACACCATCTCCAACATCATTTCCGCCGATGCCATCGGCAATCTCCCCGACAGCACCGTCGCCGAGGCACTCGGCCGCCTGCCGGGCGTGAGCGTAATCTTCGACGGCGGCGTCGCGGCCTACGCCTCGATCCGCGGCTCCGAGGCCAAGCTCAACTCCGTCACGCTCGACGGCCAGCGCATCACCGCCACGCCCTCCGGCAACGGCCTCGACGCCAGCAACAGCGGCGACACCCGCGCCGTCGATCTCTCGCTCGTGCCCTCCGAACTCGTCGGCAGCATCGAGCTCACGAAGGCACTCACGCCCGACAAGGACTCCGATTCCTTCGGCGGCACGATCAACCTCGTCACGCGCAGCGCCTACGACCTCCGCGAGCGCAGCCTCAACGGCAAGTTCGAGTATCTCCACAACGACTTTGGCAACCGCTCCGGCCGCGCCGCCGCGATCAGTTATTCCGACGTGCTTGATCGCGCGCGCACCTTCGGCGTCAGCGCCACGCTCAACTACCGCAAGCAGGACACCGTGCAGGACGACTACGAAATCGCCTACTACCTCGCCAATGATCCCGCCGTCTCTGCACTCGCCGCCGTGCGCGACGAGGGCATCGCGGAGTTCGACGTGCGCTCCCGCCCGCAGTCGCGCACCGCGAAGAGCGGCACGCTCAACTTCGACTGGAAAATGAGCGACACCACCGATCTCCACCTCCGCACCTTCTACAACAAATCCGAGTTCGCCGAGACGCGCTATCGCACGCGCATGCGCGGCCTCCTCCGCTGGAACGCCACCTCCACCGCCACGCTCGCAAGCGGCGCCGAGGCGCGCGTCACGCGCCGCCTCGAGGATGTCACCCGCGATCAGGACATCGTGCGCCTCGGTTTCGAGGGCAACACCAAGCTCCCCGGCGCCGGCTCGCTCAACTACGGCCTCACCTACGGCAGCTCCAGTTTCGACGGCGACCGCGTGCGCACCACCTTCGAGTTTGGCAACGCCGCCACGCGCCGCACCTACGACTGGAGCGTCGACCGCAGCGACCCGAAATTCCCGCGCGTAAAAATCAACCTCCGCGGCACCAACGAAAACGGCCTCCTCCGTCCGCAGGACATGACGCTCGTCCAATACCGCATCAACTACTCCGACGAGAAGGACACCGACTGGATCGGCAACCTCGACTACACCTTCGATCAAAAACTCGGCGACCAGCCCGTGAAATGGAAAGTCGGCGGAAAACTCCGCTCCAAGGATCGCACGTCGCGCCCGGTGCTCTTCGACCGCGCTGTCGTCGGCACACCGTTGCTTGAATCGAATTTTTCCGCCCAGACCGCGCGCGGCAACCGCATCCTCGGCACCGTGCCGACGCTGGGCACGTTTGCGAATCTCAAGGAAGTCGCCGCCTTCGCCGCCGCCAATCCCGCACGCTTCGTCGAGACGACCGGCAGCGAAAATTTACAGACCACCACCAAGGTCTACGACGCCGCCGAGGACATCACCGCCGGCTATGCGATGGGCTCGACAAAATTCGGCAAGCTCGAGGCCGTCGCCGGCCTGCGCTACGAGGGCACCGACGTGAGTTACAAGTGGCTCTCCGCTCCCGGCGGCCCGAAGTCTGGCGGCTCGAAATACGGCAGCGTCTTCCCCAGCGCCGTCTTCAACTACCGCGAAAACAAAAACCTCGTCGTGCGCCTCGGCATCACGCGCACGCTCGCGCGCCCCGACTACGCCGACCTCGTGCCGTTCGAGTCCGCGCAAGACCCCGAGAGCGGCGCGACCGAAGAGACACCGCCGTCGCTCATCCCGATTTTCCGCGGCAACCCGAAGCTCAAGGCCCAGCACTCGCTGAACTACGATCTGAGTTTCGAGTGGTATCTCGAGCCCGCGGGCGTGTTTTCCGTTTCGCTTTTCAAGAAAGACGTGAGTGCCTTCATCTACCGGAGCCAGACGCTCGAGCGCGTCGGCACACAAAACTACGTCGTGCTCCAGCAGAACAACGGCGCGACGCAGGACCTGAAGGGCGTGGAGTTTTCGTGGCAGCAGTCGTTCACCAAACTCCCGTCGCCCCTCGACGGCTTCGGCACGAACCTCAACGCGACGTTCGTGAAGGGCAGTTCCAAGTTCAGCCTCATCAGCCCGACGACGCTGCAACCCGTTTCGCGCACCGAAGACTTCATCCCGAACCAGGCGAAACGCGTCTACAACGCGCAGCTCTACTGGGAAAAATACGGCTTCACCGCGCGCGTCGCCGTCAACTACACGAGCGACTACGTCCGCGACGTCGGCGGCATCATCGACAACGTCATCAACGACCCCGCGACGCGCTGGGACGCCGCGGCAAATTACCGCGTGACGAAAAACTTCACCGTTTACCTCGAAGGCAAGAACCTCACCAACGAGCAGAAGACCTGGTATAACGGCCGCCCCGGCCGCCCCGAGGAATTCGAGCACATCGGCCGCAGCTGGATCGCGGGCGTGAAGTGGCGGTATTGAGTCGAGTCGTGGACGAGGCGTCCCGCCTCGTTTCGCGCGAGCCGCGTCCGCCCGCGTCTCAATTCGCGCACCGGCTCCCGGCTGCCGTGCGCACTCGAAACCGTCGAGCCCGGCCCGCGTCGCCGGTCATTCGCGGGTGGCGACCGCGCGGCCACGAGGCGAGACGCCTCGTCCACGACTCGCGCTCGGGCGCCGCCGCAAACCCCGCGTTGACGCCACGCCGTGTTTCCGGCGCGCTCGGACGCGATGGCCTACACGCTCCTCGTCCTCGCCGCCGGCATGGGTTCCCGTTACGGCGGCCTTAAACAAATCGATCCCGTCGGCCCGTCCGGCGAGACGGTGCTCGACTACGCGGTCTTCGACGCGCTGCGCGCCGGCTTCACGCGCGTGGTCTTCGTGATTCGGAAGGATTTCGAGCAACTCTTCCGCGAGAAAATCGGCGCGCGTTACGCGGGCCGCATCGCGGTGGACTACGTTTTCCAATCGCTCGACCAACTGCCGCCGGGCTTCGCGGTGCCCGCCGGCCGCGAGAAACCCTGGGGCACCGGCCACGCGGTGTGGTGCGCACGCGACGCGGTGCGGGAAAACTTCGCCGTGATCAACGCGGATGATTTCTACGGCGCCGATTCGTTTGCGCGGCTGGGTGCGTTTCTTTCCGGCAATCGAAAATCTGAATTCGAAAATCGAAAATTCGCCATGGTCGGCTTCAAGCTCGCCAACACCCTTTCCGAACACGGTGCCGTCTCGCGCGGCCTCTGCACGGCCGACGCGACCGGTGCGCTCGTGAGCGTGACCGAGACGCACGGCATCACGCGCGAAGCGACCGGCGCGGGCGCCGGGATGAAGTTCTCGGGCGACGAAATCGTGTCGCTCAACTGCTGGGGTTTTACGCCGGCGCTCTTCGCGGGGCTCGACGGAGAGTTTCGGGCATTTCTCGGTTCCGTTGGAGCCGCGGCGCCCGCGCCGCGATCGGAGGAAACGCGCGGCGAGGGCGCCGCAGCTCCAGCCAATCTTCTGAAGGCGGAATTCTACCTGCCCGGCGCGGTCTCGACGTTGATCGCACGGCGCGAGGCGACGGTGGCGGTGTTGCCGACGGAGAGCGCGTGGTTCGGGATCACGTTTCGAGAGGACAAGCCGCGCGTCGAGGCCGCCATCGCGGCGCTCGTGCGCGAGGGAAAATATCCGGCGCGGCTCTGGTAGCCTCCGCGATCCCGCGTTTTTTTCCCTCGCATGACGCCCGCCGCCCCGCCCGACCTCGCCCCCATCGCCGATGCGTTTGCCCTGCGCGGGCGCATCGGCGCCATCGGACCGTGCGGCCATGGGCACATCAACGAGACCTACGAACTCGCGTGCGACGCCGGCGGCGCGCGCGTGCGCTACGTGCTCCAGAAAATCAACCACCACGTCTTCCGCGACGTGCCCGCGCTCATGGACAATGTCGCGCGCGTGACCGCGCACGTGCGCGCGAAACAGCCCCGCGCCCTCGCGCTCGTGCCCGCGCGCGCCGGCGGGTGGATCCACCGCGACGCCGCCGGCGACTGGTGGCGCGTTTACGATTACATCGAGGGCGCGCACACCGTCGAACGCGTGACGACCGAGGCGCAGGCGCGCGAGGCCGCGCGGGCGTTTGGCGAATACCAGGCGCTGCTCGCCGACCTGCCCGGCGCGCGCCTGCGCGAGACCATCGCGGATTTTCACCACACGCGCCGCCGCTTCGAGACGCTGCGGCGCACCGCCGCCGCCGACGCACTCGGCCGCGCGGCGGGCGTGCGCGCGGAGCTGGACTTCGCCTTCGCCCGCGAGGCCGACACCGACGTCCTCCTCGGCCTGCTCGCCCGCGGCGAGATTCCCGAGCGCGTCACGCACAACGACACCAAGATCAACAACGTGATGCTCGATGACGCCACCGGCCGCTGCGCCGCCGTGATCGATCTCGATACGGTGATGCCGGGGCTCGCGCTCTACGACTTCGGCGACATGGTGCGCACCGCCGCCAGCTCCACCGTCGAGGATGATCCGGAGCCCGCGCGGATGCATGTGGTGTTGCCGTATTTTCGGGCGCTCGTGGAGGGCTACCTCGAATCCGCCGGCGGCGTGCTCAACACCGCCGAGCGCGCGCACCTCGGCTTCGCGGGGAAACTCCTGTCGTTCGAGACGGGCCTGCGTTTCCTCACGGACCACCTGGCGGGCGACACGTATTTCCGCATCAAGCGCCCCGGCCACAACCTCGACCGCGCCCGCACACAATTCGCCCTCGTGCGCAGCATCGAGGAAAACGCCGACGCGATGGCGCGCATCGTGGAGGCCGCGGAGAAGGCGGGGAGATAGCAGGGAATTTGACCACGGATTACACGGATGAACACGGATCAAGGCAGACGAGCCACGGCCGGGTTTTCTTCGTGCCGAGCCGCGTGATCGGTGGTGGATTTTTGCGCATGAAATTCTCCCGCCCCGACGCCGACATTTTCGTCCCCGCCTCCGGTCCCTCCGCCGGTCTCGCGCCCGCCGCCGCGCTCGCGCGCACCACGCACCTCTGCGTGATCGCGCACCAGGACGACATCGAGATCAACGCCTACCCGGCCGTCGCCGACTGCTACGAGCGGGCGGGAAAGTTTTTCACCGGCGTCGTGATGACCAACGGCGCCGGCTCGGCGCGCACGGGGAAATTCGCCGCCGTGACCGACGCGCAGATGCAGGGCATCCGCCGCGACGAGCAGCGCACCGCCGCCACGCTCGGAAAATATGGCCTCCAACTCCAGCTCGCGCACCCGAGCGCCGACGTGAAACGCCCCGGCCACGCGGGCGTCGCCGCCGACCTCGCCGCGATTTTCAGCGGCTGCGGCCCCGCGCTCGAGGTCGTCTACCTCCACCAGCCCGCCGACAAACACGACACGCACGTCGCGTGTTTTCTCCGCTGCCTCGAGGCGCTGCGCGCGCTCCCGCGCGACCGCCGCCCGCGCCGCGTGCTCGGGGTCGAGGGCTGGCGCGACCTCGACTGGCTGGCCGACGAGGCGAAAGTGCCGCTCGACGCGAGCGCGCACCCCGCGCTCGCGGAAAAACTCGTGGCGGTGTTCGAGTCCCAAATCGTCGGCGGCAAACGCTACGACCTAGCCGCGACCGGCCGCCGCCTCGCGAACGCCACCTTCTTCGCCTCGCACGCGACCGACACGACGAACGCGATCTCGTTCGCGATGGACCTGACGCCGCTGGTGGCGGACGAGACGCTCTCCGTCGCGGATTTCACCCTCGCGCACATCGAGCAACTGCGGGCGGACGTTGTGGCTCGGATTCGCTCTTTCTGAATAGAGCACAATTCCTGCGCATGGCAAAGAATGGGATCCGTTCGGCGGTCGGGGTCGATCCTTGTCGGTTTGTAGCTACTGACCAGATCCCGACCGCATTCTGATGAAATCGGCGGACAGCTCGAGTTCGTGTCCTGAGTGTTCCTCGCGAAAGAATACCGATTTTCCACCGCGATCCGTTCGCGTGACCGTTCCCCAAGTGCCCCGCCATTGAACACGCCGCCCAAGGACGGCATCCGGCCAGCCGGGGCGACGCGACCAATCCTGTAGCAGCATGGGAAAAGCTTGGTCCTTGGTGCGGACAGGTGCCGGTGCCGGCACAATAGGCTCCTTTGGCACCGACGTTTTTGTTTTCGAAAAAAGCTCCCCCAACTCATCGAACAATGCCGGCTGAACTGGCGCAGGTGCCTTTGCGATAGGCGGCATGACCGTAGGCTTCGGCGCCGCTTTATCATTCGGAGCGACAAGAGAGGTGTTCTCAGGCCGCGAATTGACCGAATGGGTGGAGCCAAAAGCCGGCGCCGGTCTAGTTGGAGCTGATTCCCGTTGGGCAGAAGAAATGGCCGCCAGTAACGCCTGCTTTTCCGCTTCCTGGAAGAGCCACCAGTTCGTGCTCCAAACTCGGTGAAATCTCCAGCCAAGTTTTTCGAGCTGCGATTGCCGCGCTCGATCACGTGTGCGCGCCGAGAGCGAACGGTGATAGGCGGCCCCATCGCATTCAACCGCAAGAATCGGGTAGCCTTTATCAACGACGATGATGTCGATCCGGAAGCTCCCGAACCCATCCGGTCGCTGCACGCCAAATTGGCAGCGCACCTCATAGCCGCGATTTTCAAGGAACTCGACAACCTGCTCTTCAAACGGCGATTCACAGTGGACTACTTCACTCACCCCATCCCGGCGTTTTTCAAAGCGCTTGTGCGTGATGCCGAAATCTCGATTTGCGGGCGAGGTTTCGAGTTCCTCCAGCAATCGTCTGAGACACGCAAATCCGTCACTCTTCGCATCACTCTGGGCCAACAGCGCCGAGTCCATCGACGTCACAATTGTCATGCCCG
>JBEANZ010000674.1:0-4147 GCA_041165185.1 Verrucomicrobiota bacterium
CGTAGCGGGTCTCGCGCGCGGTGTTGGCGGCGCCGTGGAGCGGATGGCGGCGGCGCACGTAGCCGAGTTCCATCAACGTGCTCAGGTAATAGTGCAGCGCGCGGTCGCCGAGGCCGGCGGCGCGGGCGATGCCGCCGTTGGTGGTCTCGCCCTGCGCGGCCATGGCATGGAGGACGGCGTGGTAGTTGGCGACGTCGCGCAGCTCCTCGCGGAGGAGAAACTCGGGCTCGCGCGCGAGCGGGCCGGAATCGCGGAAGAAATTGGCGGCGAGATTCTGCTCGATGGAGCGCGCGCGGTCGAAGCACTCGAGATAGGCGGGCAGGCCGCCGCAGACGAAGTAGGCCTGCGCGTGGTCGGCGTGCGACCAGCCGGGGTGAAACGCGGCGGCCTCACGAAAGCCGAAGGGCCGGAGGAGAATCTGCGCGGTGCGACGGCCGAAGAGCGGGCTCTTTTTTCCGAGCACCTCGCGCTCCATGAAGCCGAGGTAGGAACCGCAGAGCACGAGCATGATGCGGCCGGACTTTTGCCAGCGACGGTCCCACGCCTCCTGCAGGACGCTCGGCAACTCGGGGCTGCTCTCAGCCGTCCACTGGAATTCGTCGAGCGCGACGAGCAGTTTGCCGGGGCCCTTCCAGCGGTCGTCGAGGAGGCGGAAGGCGTCGGCCCACGACGCGGTCTCGACCTGCGCGAGCAGCGGCTCGCGCAGGGCGACGGCGGCGAGCTGGAGAAACTCGCGGCGCTGGAGCGCAGCCGGGGCGAGCTTGCCGACGTGGTAGATGGCGGGCCGGCCCTCGGCGAACTCGACGATGAGGCGGCTCTTGCCCGTGCGGCGACGACCGTAGACCGGGATGAAGGCAGAGCGGGGGGCATCCCAAGCCTCGGTGAGCACGGCCAGCTCGGCGGCACGGCCGAAGAAGGGCGAGGCGGTGGCGGGCGCGGACATGGCGGGAGAGTTTATTCATGGCATGACTAGTCAAGTCGTAACTTGACAAGTCATGATGGGTGGCAACGCAGAAGGGAGACGGAGCCGGCGGCGGCCGGGCCGGGGCGGAAGATCGCGCTCGCGGCGGGCGGGGGCGCGGATTTCGTTCGCGGGATGCCAATGCCCGACGCACCCCCGGCCGGCCCCGCCTCCGCGCCGCTGGACTTTCAAGCGCTCCCTGAGGCGGAGATGCGCGGGCGGGCGGCGGAGTTTCTGGCGGAGTTGCGGCGACGGCGCACGGTGCGGGAGTTCTCGGCGCGGGCGGTGCCGCGCGAGGTGATCGAGGACTGTCTGCGGGCGGCGGGCACGGCCCCGAGCGGGGCGAATCTCCAGCCGTGGCATTTTGCGGTGTTCGGCACGGGGGACGCGGATCTGCGACGGCGACTGCGCGAGGCGGCGGAGGCGGAGGAACGGGAATTTTACGCGCGCCGCGCTCCAGCGGAGTGGCGGGAGGCGCTCGCGCCGCTGGGCACGGGCGCGAGCAAACCGTTTCTCGAAACCGCGCCGTGGGTGATCGCGATTTTCACGGTGCAGCACCGCGAACTCGCGGATGGTCGGCGACAGCAGGTCTATTATCCGAAGGAGTCAGTGGGGATCGCGACGGGATTTTTGATCGCGGCGTTGCACCACGCGGGGTTGGCGACGCTCACGCACACGCCGAGCCCGCTGAATTTCCTCAACGAGCTCTGTGGCCGGCCGGCGGCGGAGAAACCTTTTCTGCTCCTCGTGGCCGGCTATCCGGCGGAAGGGGCCCGTGTGCCGGTGGCGGCAGGCGTGAAGAAATCGCTCGGCGAAATCGCGTCGTTTCTGTGAGCGTGGACCCGGTCGGCCTCAGCGTTTCTTATTCAGCGCGGCCGAGAACCAGTCGTTGTTCACGGCGGGCGCCGGGCGAGCTGGAGCCGGGGCGCCCCCGCCCCGCTGCGGGCTGAGACCAGGGCGAGGGCCGCTGCCGGGGCTGCGTTGACCGCCGGGGCTGCCGGCGTTGGCGGTCTTCGGGCCGATGACGGGGTTGCTCCGCAGCGAGAGCGCGATGCGTTGGCGCGGGAGATCGATTTCGGTGACGGTGACGTGGACTTTTTGGCCGGGCTTCACGACGGCGCTCGGCTCTTTCACGAAGGTGTCGGCGAGCTGGCTCACGTGGACGAGGCCGTCTTGGTGGACGCCGATGTCCACGAACGCGCCGAACGCGGTGACGTTGGTCACGATGCCGGGGAGTTTCATGCCGGGCTTCAAATCCTCGGGGCGATGCACGTCGGCGGAGAAAGCGAAGACCTCGAATTTCTCGCGCGGGTCGCGGCCGGGTTTCGCGAGTTCGGCCAGGATGTCGGTGAGCGTGGGCAGGCCGACCTCGGGCGTGACGTAGGCCTCGAGTTTGATTTTCGCGCGGAGTTTTGCATCGCGCACGAGGTCGGGGACGGTGGCGCCGAGATCGGCGGCCATTTTTTCCACGAGCGGGTAGCGTTCGGGGTGGACGGCGCTGGCGTCGAGCGGGTGCGCGGCGTCGCGGATGCGGAGGAAGCCGGCGGCCTGCTCGAAGGCCTTCGGGCCGAGGCGCGGGACTTCCTTGAGATCGGCGCGGGATTTGAAGGGGCCCTTCTCGTTGCGGCGCGCGACGATGGCGGCGGCGATGGCGGAGTTGAGACCGGAAACGTAGCTGAGGAGCTGTTTCGAAGCGGTGTTGAGTTCGACGCCGACGCCGTTCACGGAGCTGACGACGGTGTCGTCGAGGGAGCGCTTGAGGGCAGACTGGTCGACGTCGTGTTGGTATTGGCCGACGCCGATGGATTTCGGGTCGAGCTTCACGAGCTCGGCGAGCGGGTCCATGAGACGGCGACCGATGGAGACGGCGCCGCGGACGGTGAGATCGTGGTCGGGAAATTCTTCGCGGGCGACGTCGCTGGCGGAGTAGATAGAGGCGCCGGACTCGTTGACCATCACGATGGGAATCGCGGGCGAGAGGCCGAGCGTGCGGACGAAGGCTTCGGTCTCACGGCCGGCGGTGCCGTTGCCGATGGCGACGGCCTCGACGTGGAAGAACTTCACGAAGCCGAGGAGTTTTTCCTTGGCCTCGACCTCCATGCGGTCGGGGAAAACGACGTCGTTGTGGAGAAGTTTTCCCTGCCGATCGAGGAGGACGACTTTGCAGCCGGTGCGGATGCCGGGGTCGATGGCCATGACGGCGCGCTGGCCGAGCGGGGCGGCGAGGAGGAGTTCGCGGAGGTTGTCGGCGAAGACCTTGATGCCCGCTTCGTCGGCGCGCTTTTTGGATTCGAGGCGCATCTCGGTTTCCATCGCGGGGCAGAGGAGGCGCTTGGCGGCGTCCTGCGTGGCGAGGACGACCTGGTCGGCGCACGAGCTTTTTCCCTTCACGAACAACTGCTGCACGGTGGCAAACGCCGTGGCCTCGTCGGGGAGCTGCACGCGCATCATCAGGAAAAGTTCCTTCTCGCCGCGGCGCATCGCGAGGACGCGGTGGCTCGGAGCCTTCGCGAGCGGTTCGCTCCACTCGAAGTAGTCCTTGAATTTCGAGGCCTCGACGGAACCGTCTTTGCCGGAGAGGACTTTCGAGGAGATGATGGCGTCCTTCTGGTAAACGGCGCGGAGTCGGGCGCGGGCGTCTTTGTCGTCGCTGATGCGCTCGGCGAGGATGTCGCGGGCGCCGGCGAGAGCTTCGTCGGTGGTGGCGATTTTCGCGGGGAGATTTTTTCCGTCGTCAGCGGTGTAGTCGCGGCCGACATAGGCCTGCGCGGCGGCGAGGGCGTCGGTGGTCGGATCCTGCGCCCAGAGGAGATCGGCGAGGGGCTCGAGGCCTTTCTCCTTCGCGATGGTGGCGCGGGTGCGCTTCTTCGGGCGGAAGGGCAGGTAGATGTCTTCGAGGGCGGCGAGGGTGTCGGCGGCGAGGATGGATTTTTCGAGGGCCGGTGTGAGGAGGTTTCGCTCCTTCAGCGAGGCGAGAATGGCGGCGCGGCGCTCGTCGAGGGCGCGCATTTGTTCGAGGCGGTCGCGGATGGCGAGGACCTGCACTTCGTCGAGCTCGCCGGTGACCTCCTTGCGGTAGCGTGCGATGAAGGGCACCGTGGCGCCACTGTCGAGCAGCCCGATGGCTGCATTCACCTGGGCCGGCCGGACTTTCAGTTCGGCGGCGATCTGCAAAAGAATCTTGTC
>JBEANZ010000675.1:0-10061 GCA_041165185.1 Verrucomicrobiota bacterium
CGCCCACCTTGAACTCAAATCCCTCCGCCACCGTTTGGTGAAGCGGACCGTTGTCCTGCGATTGGTTGTTCTTCATCAAACCCAATCACTTCCCAGACGGCGGCCCTCTTTCAACTGCACACTTCCGGCTTAGAGAAAAGAACGCACTTCTAAACCGGGATAGGCCGATTTCTAAACCGCTTGTCCCGGTTCAAGTCCGGGCGGGGGCACCAGCCCGGGTGTGGGCCGCGTGGGGGGTGTGGCATCAATGCGGTCAACCGCGCGGCGGGCCGCCATGAGGCTTTCCATTTTGAAACGGGTCGCCAAGCTGCGCGCCCTATGGATTTTGCCGGCCTTCTCTCGGTGGCGCGCGACCGCCGTGTGTGGCTCCTCGTCGCGACGGCTGCGCTCGCGATCGTGCTCGGGTGTTTCGCGATTCCCGACCTCGCCGGGATCACGTTCGTTTCCAAGGCCGGCTTCTGGCTCGTGCTTGCGGCGTTCGGGCTGTTTCTCCGCGCACTGTGGCTGACGTTGCGCGACGACGTGTGCGCGTGGCGGCTGAACAACATTGACTGGACCTCCGTCACAGTCGTGGGCGTCGGCGGCGTCGTGCTGCTCGTGCACGAGACCTTCGGATTCAAAATCGTGATGGACGAGATCATGTTGCTCGGCACGTCGATGGCGATGCACCTCGACAAGACCGTGCTCACGCCCGTTCGCGGCCACGACATCCAAGGCTCCTTCGTGATTCTCGACGGCCTGATGGACAAGCGCCCGCTGTTTTTCCCGTTTCTCCTCTCGCTGCTCCACGATCTCACGGGCTACCGGCCGGCCAACGCCTTCGTCCTCAACGGCGCGCTCACGTTCGCCTTCCTCGGGCTCGTCAACGCCCTCGGCGCGCGCCTCGCCGGGCGCGCGGCGGGCTGGCTCGGCGTCGCGCTTTTCGCCGGCCTCCCGCTGCTCGCGCACAACGCCACCGGCGGCGGCTTTGAGCTGCTCAACCTCGTGATGATCCTCGCCACGCTCCTGCTCGGCGCGCGCTACGTCGAGAAACGCGATGCGCCCGCGCTCACCGCGTTTTGCTTCGCCGCGATCCTGCTCGCCCAGGTGCGCTACGAGTCGGTGATTTACCTGCTACCGGTCGCGCTAATCGTGCTGTGGGTTTGGGCGCGCGAGGGGCGCGCGGACCTCACGTGGCCGGTGGTCTTAGCGCCGTTGCTGATGATCCACTATCCGCTCCAGCACCGGATTTTCGACCTGCGCGCCTCGTCGTGGGAACTCGGCAGCCAGCCCGGTTTCGACAAGGTGTTCTCGCCCGCCTACGTGCCCGACAACCTCGGCCACGCCGTGAAATTTTTCTTCGACGACGCGGTCAATCAGCCCAACTCGCTCGTGCTTTCCGCGTTCGGTTTCATCGCGGTGCCGTTCTTTGCGATGCTGCTCCTGCGGCGGCTGCGCGCGCTCGGCGCCGAGTCGCCGATCAACGTCGCGACGGCGCTCTTCGCGCTCGGCTTCCTCGCGCAGTTCGCGCTGCTCATGTGCTACTTTTGGGGCCGGTTCGACGACGTCGTCATTCGCCGCCTCAGCCTGCCGACGCACCTCGGCATGGTCCTCGCGATCCTCGCCGTGCTCCCGCAGTTCTCCCGGCCCGCCGTGGTGCGCACGCTGCTCGCGCTCGCGGTCTTCGGGCTCGTCGCGCGCAGCGTGCCCTCGATGGCCGCGCACGCCTACTCGCAGGAGTATCTGCCCGGCAAGGAAACCGCGTGGCGCCGCGCGTTCATCGCCGAGCAGACGCGCCGCGACTACCTCGTCATCGATAACGACTCGATCCTGTGGATCGCGCACCGGGTGTCCTCGACGCCGGTGTTGCAGGCGCGGGAAAAGCGGCGCTCGGACCTTGCGTTCCTGATGCGCAACCACGCGTTCTCCGCCGTTTACGTTTTCCAGCAGTTCGAAATCGATCCGACCACGAGCGCGATGACGCTCCGCGCCGGCGACGACCTCGGGCCGGCGTTTGTGTTGGAGACCGTGCGCGAGGAGCGCCTCCAGACGCTCAAGCTCTCGCGGCTCAGCCGCGTGAAGGAAATCCGCGAGGGCGCCGCCCTCGTGAGCGCACCTGATCCCGCCGGGAAACCCGTGCCGAAGGATCGCGCCGAAATCGAAAAGTCGCGCCGCGCCTACCTCGAGAATCTCATGCGGAAACTGCCGTGAGGCCGAACGGAACTACCCAGAGCCGAGCCGGAACAAGGCAGTCGGAAACCACAGATGAACACAGATAGACACAGATACAAAGGGCGGGATGCCGGAGCCGCCGAGCAGTCCTCGCGCACCGGTGGAGTAGGCGGCGCTGGGCGCGCTCTGCGCAAAACTCACTCCGGCCATTTGTGTCCGTTTGTGTCCATCTGTGGTTCCACTGAATTCTTCGAGCTGCTCCCGCCACTCGTCTCACCGTCGTGATTCGCCGTTTCCTGCGCCTGCTCCGCACCGCGCCCGAGCCGCGCCGGCTCGCGCTGCTTGCGCTCGCGGGGGCGGCGGCGGTTGTTCTCGGGTTTGTCGCCGTGTCGCCGCGCATGGCGGAAAAGCTGATCGCGACGGGCGGCTACTATTACATGACGGCGCTGTTCGTCGGCTTCGCGTTCTACGCGTGGCGCGTCGCCGCGCCGCGCGCAGAGGTGTGGCGCGGCTGGTTGCGTCGGCCCGGCTGGGCGGGCGCGGGCCTCGCGGCGGCGACTGTCTTCGCGCTCTGGTGCGATCCGTTTCGGCACAAGGTGCTCTTCGACGAATACGTCCTCCAGGCCACCGCGCTGCACATGCACGCGACCAAGGAGATCGGCACCGTTTACCGCGCCTACGAAATCGCCGGCTCGTGGGTGCCCATCGACACGTTTCTCGATAAGCGCCCCTATTTTTTCACCTACCTCGTCTCGCTCGTCCACGACTTCACCGGCTACCGGATCGCGAACCTCTTCCTCGTCAACGCCGCACTCACGCCCGCGTTTTTCGCGCTCGTTTACTGGCTCGGCCGCGCGCTCACCGGGCGACGCGGACCCGCGCTGCTCGGTGTGGCGTTGCTCGCGACGATGCCGCTGCTCGGCCAGCAGGCGAGCGGCGCGGGCATGGAGCTGCACAACCTCGCGATGCTCGCGCTCGCGATGGCCGTCGCGGTGCTCTACCTCCGCGCGCCCGACGCGGACCGCCTCGCGTTGCTCGTGCTCGCCACGCTTCTGCTCGCGCAGAGCCGCTACGAGTCCGTGCTCTTTGTCGCGCCCGCCGCGCTCGTGATCGTCGCGGGTTGGTTGCGCGGCGGGCGCGTCCTGCTGCCGTGGATCGCGGTCGCGGCGCCGCTGCTGCTCGTGCCCTACGCGTGGCACAACCGCTTCCTCTCCGCCTCGCCGCTGCTGTGGCAACTGCACGAGGGCCAGACCACGCGCTTCGCCCTCGGCTACCTCGCGGGCAACCTTGAGGGCGCGTGGGGTTTCTTTTTCAACTTCGGGCTCGGCCTCGCGAATTCGTGGTATCTCTCCGCGCTCGGCGTCGCCGGGCTCGGCTGGCTCGCGTGGCGCGCATGGAGCCGCGCGCGCGCGCGGCGTGCGGATGGAGTTTCGAACGCGCCCACGCCCTCGCAACTCGTCCTGCTCGCGTTCGGCGCGGCGATCGCGGCGAACCTCGCGCTGCTCATGTTTTATTATTGGAGCCGCCTCGACGACGTGATCGCGTCGCGCTTCGCGCTGCCGATGTGCCTGCTGCTCGCGTTGTGTGCCGCCGTGCTCGTGCGCGCGCTCGACGACCGCCGCTGGCCCGCGACGCGCCTCGCCGCCCTCGGCCTCGGCGCGTGGCTGCTCGGCTGGGGTTTCCCCGTGATGGCGCACCGATTCTACACCGACCAAAATCTCGTGATGCAGGAGGTCGAGTGGGAGCACGAGCAACTCGTCAAGCGCCCCGGCCGCATTCTGTTCGTCTCCAACAAATCCACGCTCCCGTTTGTCCTGTGGCGCGTGCCCGCGCTCATCACCGGCGTCGCCCGCCAACGCGGCGAGCAAATCGCCTACCACCTCCGCGAGGGCACGTTCAGCGAGGTCGTCATCGCGCAGGCGCTGCGCCCGACGACCGCCGGTGGCGAGATGGGCGTCGACCCGGATGATCTGATGCCGGCGAATTTTCACCTCGAACCGTTCGCCGTGAAACGTTTCGGCGGCCGCTGGGCGCGCCTCAGCCGGCTCGTCTCAATCGACGAGACGCCCGCCGCCGTGCCTTCGCAGTGAAAGCCCCGACTACTTCGCCGACGCCGCCGACCTCGCCTCGCACGCTTTGGGGCCTGCTCGCGATTTTCGTCGCCTGCTACGTCGGTCTCGTCGTGAGCCATCCCGACCTGCTGCGCTGGGTCGGTGTGAACCACTACGGCGTGTGGTTCCTTGACAGCTTCGCGATTCTCGCCTCGAACGACGCCCTCGCGCGCGGCCTCGATCCCTACGCGGTCAACCCGCTCGACTACTTCAATCGGCCGCACGTCTATTCGCACTGGTGGCTGCGCCTGCGCGATCTCGGGCTGACGCGTGCGGATAATTTTGTCGTCGGCCTCACGCTTGTGATCGCGTTTGTCGCCGTCGCGGTCGCGCGGCTGCGTCCGCGCGAACCGCGCGAGCTGCTCTGGTATCTTGTCGTGTTGTGCTCGTCGCCGGTCGTGCTGGCGGTCGAGCGCGCGAACAACGACCTCGTGATCTTCCTGCTGCTCGCGCCCGTGGTGCCGTGCCTGCTCGCGTCGCGCCGCGCCGTGCGGTGGCTCGCGATTTTTCTGATCGCGGCAGCGGCGGGGTTGAAGTTTTACCCGGCCATCGCGGCGCTTGTGTTGCTCGCGCCGGCGGAGGCGAAGGAGGTCCGGCTGCGGCTCGCCGTGATGGCGGCGGCGCTGGCGGTCGTGGGCCTCGGACTCGTGCGCGACCTCGCCGGCTTCAGCGCGATCGCGCCGAAGGCGGAGGGGCTGATGACGTTTGGCGCGGCGAATCTGTTTGAGGCGCTCGGGCTCGCGGGCCGCGCCGCGAAATCCGCCGGCCTCGCCGTGGGCGCGGCGGTCGCGGTGGGATTTTGGCGCACGAAAATTTTCGCCGGTTGGGAAATCCGCGCGGAGGATCGCAACGCGTGGCTGAGTTTCACGCTCGGCGCGGTGCTGCTCACGGGCTGTTTCTTCGCGGGCACGAACTTCGCCTACCGCTGGGTGTTCGCGCTGTGGCTCGCGCCGCTGCTCTGGCGGGTGCCGCGCGACGCGGCGGCGCCGGCGGTGGTGCGGCGACTCGCGGCGGCGGTCGCGGTCCTGCTCGCGGTGGCGCTGTGGCTGGATGCGTTGGTGAGCGCGGGGCTCACGCGGTTCGCGGGTAAGGTGCCGCCCGACACGCTCGTGCAATGGGCGGATCGGATTTTCCTCGTTGAGCAGCCGCTGACATGGGCGCTGTTCGCGGGGCTGATCGGGTTTCTCGTCCACTTCGCGCGGACGGGGCTCCGGGGAATCGGGCCACGGTTCACCCAGGACTTGAAATAGAAACCGGTGCCCGATCGATTCCCGGGGAGCGCCCGCGTCTCGCGGGCAGTCCTCGGCGTCCCGCCGAGGACTTCCGGAGGTGCCGGCGGGACGCCGGCACCAGCACGCGGGACGCGTGCGCTCCCCGGGAAGGAGGGGAGCCGTTGCCAGCGCACGAAGGCGGCTCAGTTTTTTTCGCGCGTCGAGACAGTCCGTTCGATGAGCGTCTGCCAGTCGCGGAGCGAGCCGCCCGTGGCGGCGCGGATTTCGTCGGCGGTGAGCCGATAGATGAAAATCGAGTAGCCCACGTGGGCATCGGGCGCGCGCACGCGGAGGTAGTAGCAGAGCCGCGCGAACCGCAGCAGTTCGTAACGCGAGGCGGCCGTCTGCCACTTCTCGGCGGAGGCGCTTTGCAGCAGCTCGGCGCGACGCGGCGAGCGGGCCGTGAAGTCGGCGAATTCGCGCTCGAGTCCGCGCGCGGCCTGAAACTCCCTTTCGAGCGCGAGCGTCCAGTCGCCGCGCACGGGGCTGTAAACGTGGTCGAGCATCGTGGCGCCGACGCAGTAGAGGCCGGGGCCGAGCGGTTCGACGGGCGGGGCGGGGAGCTTGAAGCCGTTGACGAAAGGGAGGCGTTTCACGCGCAGATCGTAGTAGGCGGGCTCGCCCGTGCCGAAGTAGGCGAGGTAGGCGGGCTCGGCGCGCGCGTTCGCGTCGAGCCAGGTTTTCAGGCCCGGCAAATCCTGACCCCAGTCGAGCGAGCTGTCGGCGAGGTGCCGCCAGCCGTTTGCGGGCCCGCCGGCGAGAGCGTTGAAATACGCGAGGTAGTGCGGCGCGATGCGCGTGGACTCACGCAGGTGCGAGGCGAGCAGCAGCGCGCCGACCACGGCGAAAGCGCGGCGCGAGGCGCACCACGCGGCGAGCGCGCCGGCCGCGATGAAGAGCACGGGATACGTCGGCAGGATATGGCGGTGCCCGATGTTGAGATGGCTCGTGATCGAAAAGAGCCAGTAAACGGCGAAGAGCACGACGAGCGGCGCCACGCGGTAGAGGTCGCCGCGCCACGCGCCCGGCACGGCGGCGGCGAGCCAGCGGCGCGCGGCGAGGACGAGCGCAAGCGCGCTCGCGGCGACGACGGCGAGGGAGGACTTGAGCGCGAAGGCCCAGAGGAAAAAGCTCGGCCAGCCGGTCGTGCTGTAGTCGCCGTTGAGAAAGGCCGAGCGCACCTGCGCGGTCTCGAGCACGTAGGCGAAACCGTAGAGGTAGCCCTCGGGCAGCACGTGCGCGGCGGCGAGCGCGCGGAGGAGTTTACCGGATGCGCCGAGGTTGGCGTCGAGCCACTCCCACGGGCGGATGAAGTGATCGAAGGGCGGTAGCGTGGGATTGGCGGCGGAAAAGCGGAAACCGAAAAACGCCCAAATCACGAGCGCCGCGACCGCGCCGTGCGCGAGTGCGGAAAGCGCGGCGGCGCCGAATTTCCCGCCGCGCGTGGTCCACGCGCGGCCGAGCAGCGCGAGCGGTTCCGGGGCAAACGCGCGCAGCGCCGCGAGCGCGACGAACATCGGGAGCAGGAGCGGCGCGGAGTATTTCGCGACGCACGCGAGGCCGAACGCCGCCGCGCTCAGCCACCACCAACGCGCGCGGCCATCGTGCAGGTGCCGCCACCACGCGCCGACGCTCGCGAGCATGAAAAACGTCATGCACGCATCGCTCGTCGCGAGCGCATCGTGCGCGAGAAAGCCGGGATCGAAGGTGAACAACACGAGCGAGATCACGCCGCCGGCGAAACCGAAGAGCCGCCGCGACCAGAGGAATACGAGCAGCCCGGTCGCCACGCCGAAGAGCGCGATCATCGCGCGGCCAGCCATCAGTCGCGGAAAATGATCGTCGCCGGTCTCGTAGAAAAACTGGTGCCCGATCACCCAGGCGTCGCTCGTGCGCCAGTAGGAGTTGTTGGCGAGGTCGGGAAATTTTGTGCCGGCGAGCGTGGCGGGGAGCGCGGCCCAGCGCTGCGGGAGGATGCCGTTCTCCGGATGGAGGCGGTAGTCGTGAAAGTGGTTGAACGTGAAACCGCCCGTGAGATGGACGAGCTCGTCGGAGGTCGTGCTCTCGTTGAGCTTGCTGCCGACGGCGAGCGCCCAGTGGAGCGCGAGCAGCGCGGCGACAAACGCGAACTGCCACGGACGGAGCGGGGAGTTTTTCATTCGAGAAAGCGGGGCGGGCCCTCGAGCAGGGCGCGCACCTCGGCGTCGGTCAGCCGGAAAATCAGGATGGAGTAACCGATGTGGGCGTCGGGCGCGCGGGCGTGGAGGCCGGCGCAGAGGCGGCCGAAGCGCAGGTGCTCGAGCTCGACGAGGCGGCCGACGGCGGCGTCCCGGGCGAGCGCGTCGCGGCCGGAGCGCCACGCGGGGAGCCAGGCGTTGAGTTCGGCGTAGCGGCGCTCGTGCGTGGGCGTCCAGCCGTGGCGCACGAGCGTGTAGGGTTGTTGAAACATCGTCGCGCTGATCGCGTAGAGGCCGCCGGTCATCTCGGGCCGCAGCTCGCGCGCGCGCAGGTCGAAGAAACCGTCGGCGAGGCGCGTCGCTCGGATGCCCTCGTGCGCGGGCGATCCGGAGCCGAAGTAGGAGAGGAAAAGTTTTTCGCCGCGCGCGTGGGTATCGAGCCAGCGTTTCAAACCGGGCAGGTCCTGGCCCCAGTCGAGGGAACTGTCGACGAGGTGCTCGTAGGCGCGCGCGGGGCCGCCGAGGAGCGGGTTGAAGTAGGCGAGGTAGTGCGGCCGGATCGCGATGGACGCGGCGGCGTGGCCGACGACCAGCGCGCTAACGAGGACGAGGCGGGACATGCGCGCGAGCGGGAGCCAGACGACCGCTCCGGCGAAAATGTAGAGCACGGGGTAGAGCGGCAGCAGGTGGCGGAGGCCGATGTTAAGGTGACTCGTGAGCGCGAACGCGCCGTAGACGAGCGCGAGCGCGGCAAGCGGGACGAAGCGGTAGAGTCTCCGGTGCGAACGCGCGCCACGGAAAAACGCAATGCCCGCGAGCGCGAGCAGCGCGAGCGCGGGCAGTGTCGATTTCAAGAGAAACGCCACCGGGAAAAACAGCGGCCAACCTTTCGTGCCGAATTCGCCCATGAAAAACGCCGGCCGCCCCTCCGCGTAGCGCGCGGTGTGCGCGAAGCCCTGGAGCCACGCGTCGGGCAACAGGTGCGCGTGCCGCATCGTCCCCGCGAGGCGCACGGCGAGGCTGTCGCCGTAGTCGGCCCACGGGTGGTTGTAGCCGCCGACGGTGGGGAGGCCTTCGAACCGTAATCCGTAGCCCAGCCAAATCGTCGCGCCCGCCATCACGAGCGCGCCGACGCTGGCGGCGGCCATCACCCCGATCGCGGACGCGCGTCGCACGCGCCACGCGTGCGCGCCGAACCGCACGGGGAGCGCCGTGCCGCGCGCGAAGCGTGCGACCGCCATCGCGCCGAACATCGCCGCGAAGAGTGGCGCGGAAAATTTCGCGAGTGCGAGCCCGCCCCACGCGAGGCCGGCGAGCAGGATGCGCGCGGGCGTCACGCGATGGAGCAAACGCCAGCCGGCGAGCGTCGCCGCGAGGAAGCCGAGCGTCGCCGCCATGTCGCTCGTCGCGAGCCCGCCGTGCGCGAGCAGCAGCGGGCAGAACGCGTAGAGCGCCGTCGCGACGATCGCGCCGCCCACGCCGAACAACGAGCGCGCCCACAGAAACACGAGCGCACCGCACGCGACCCCGAGCAACGCGATCATGGCGCGCGCGGCGGCGAGGAGGCGCGGGAGGTCGTTGCCGGACTCGTAAAAAAACTGGTGTCCGATCTCGGCGGCGTCGGCGTTGCGCCAGGCGGGCTGGTCGAGTTTCGGGAAACGCACGTCCTGCGCGAGGAGCGGGAGCGCGGCGAGGCGTTGGGGGAGGTTGCCGTTCTCCGGCTGGAGGCGGTAGTCGCCGAATTTCCAGTAGGAGTAGCCGGCCGTGACGTGGAGGATTTCGTCGGCGGTCGTGCTGTGTTCGCGCGAGACGCTCGCGGCCATCCACCCGAACAGCGCGAGCAGGGCGCCCGCGAGCCACGTCGCCGCACGGCCGCGCATCGCTCAGCGATCCGCGCGGGGCGCGGGCGGTTTCACAAGGTAGACGGGGCGCTGTTTCACCTCGTCGTAGATGCGGCCGAGGTATTCGCCGAGCACGCCGATGCCGATGAGTTGCACGCCGCCGAGGAAGAGGACGAGCGCGGCGAGCGTCGTGAAGCCGGTCGGCGCGGTCTCAATGTCGATGACGCGTTTCACGATGTAGTAGAGCCCGAGGCAGAACCCGACGAAGCCCACGAAAATCCCCGCGTAGGTGAGCAGGCGCAGCGGCAGGTAGGAAAAACTAAACACGCCATCGAGGGCGTAGCGCACCAGGCGGCGGAAGGTTTGCTGCGGTTGGCCGGCGGCGCGTTCCTGCCGGTCGTAGGGCACATCCGCCGTGGCAAAACCGATCCACGCGCGGAGGCCGGGGAAGAAGCGGTGGCGCTCGGGCAAATGGTGAAACGCCTCGACCGCGTGGCGACCGATGAGGCC
>JBEANZ010000676.1:0-10708 GCA_041165185.1 Verrucomicrobiota bacterium
CTCGAGGGCAAGCGTGCGAACCCGCGCATCAAGCCGCCGTATTTCCCGGCCGTCCTCGGCCTCTATCAGTGCCCGACGATCGTCAACAACGTCGAGACGCTCTGCCACGTGAAATACATCGCCGAGCATGGCGGCGCGGAATACGCGAAGATCGGCACGCCCGGCAACACCGGCACGCGCATCTTTTGCGTGAGCGGCCACGTGCAGCGGCCGGGTTATTATGAATTTCCCGCCGGCACGATCACGATGGGTCAGCTCCTCAACGAGGTGTGCGGCGGGCCGCTCCCGGGGCGGAAATTCAAGGCGGTGATCCCCGGCGGCTCGTCGGCGAAAATCATGCGCTTCGGCGAACGCTACAAGGGCAAGCGCAAGGTCGGCGCCGAGATGGTGGACTACGACTGGGGCGTCGAGGATGTCCCGATGGATTTCGATTCGCTCGGCATGATCGGCACGATGGGCGGCTCCGGCGGCGTCATCGTGATGGACGACACCGTGAACATGGTCGAGGCGCTGGCCAACATCAACGCGTTCTACTCCCACGAGAGCTGCGGCCAGTGCACGCCGTGCCGCGAAGGCTCGCTGTGGATGAAAAAAATCACGACGCGCATGGTCCACGGTCAGGCCCGCAACGAAGACGCTGCGCTCCTCAAGAGCGTCGCCGATCAGATTCCCGGCCGCACGATCTGCGCGTTTGGCGAGGCGTGTTCGTGGCCGACACAGAGCTTCATCGCGAAGTTCGGCGACGAGTTCAAAAATTACCCGGAAGCGAAGAAAGCCGCGAAGCCGGCCGAGGCGCAGACCCTGATCTAGTTTTTCGTGCGATGACTCAACCCGCCAAACCCGCCGACCTCGTCACCGTCAACATCGACGGCAAGGACCTCGCCGTGCCGCGTGGCACGAACGTGATCGAGGCCGCGCGCCTCGTCGGCGTGGACGTGCCGCATTATTGTTATCACCCGAAGCTCACCATCGTCGGCAACTGCCGGATGTGTCTCATCGAAATGGGCCTCCCCGCCGTCGATCCCGCCACGAAGGCGCCGATCATCGACCCGGCCACGGGGAAACAAAAAATCAACTGGATGCCGCGCCCCCAAATCGGTTGCGGCACGAATGCCACGCCGGGCCTCCACATCCGCACGACCTCGCCGCTCGTGAAGGACTGCCGCGAGGGCGTGATGGAGTTCCTCCTCATCAACCACCCGCTCGACTGCCCGATCTGCGATCAGGCCGGCGAGTGCAAACTCCAGGAGCAGTCCACCGGCTACGGGCGTGGCTACTCGCGTTTCGTGGAGCAGAAAAACGTGAAGCCGAAGCGCACGCAGCTCGGGCCGCGCGTCACGCTCGACGACGAGCGCTGCATCCTCTGCTCGCGCTGCATCCGCTTCTCGAAGGAAATCGCGAAGGACGACGTGCTCGGCTTCATCGATCGCGGCAGCTACTCGACGCTCACCTGCTACCCCGGCAAGAAGCTCGAGAACAACTACTCGCTCAACACGGTGGACATCTGCCCGGTCGGCGCGCTCACGAGCACGGATTTCCGTTTCAAGATGCGCGTCTGGTTTCTCAAGCAGACGAACAGCCTCGACACCGAGTCGAGCGTCGGCGCCAACACCGTAGTCTGGTCGCGCGAGGGCGCGATCTACCGCATCACGCCGCGCCGCAACGACGATGTGAACGACACCTGGATGGCCGACAGCGGTCGCGAGCTTTTCAAGTCCGTCCGCGCCGCCGATCGCCTCACCGCGATCAAGGTCGACGGCGCCGACAGCGCGCTCGACATCGCGGTCAACGCCGCGAGCGAACTCTTCAAAGCCACCGCCGGCGCCACCGCGGTCGTCGGCTCGGGTCGCAGCTCGGTGGAGGAGCAATTCCTCACCAAGAAACTCGCCGACGCGCTCAAGGCCTCGACCCATCTCGTCAGTAGGGTGGGGGAGGGGGACAAACTCCTCGTCTCCGCCGACCGCAATCCGAACGTCCGCGGCGCGCTCGTGGTGGGGCTAATCTCTGCGTTGCCAAAGGTTGGTGTCGCGGCGCCCGCGCCGCGTTCGGCCAATCGCGGCGGGGGCGCCGCGGCTCCAACCATCGCGCTCGGGGGCTTGGATGGGCTCGCGGCGCAAATCGACGCGGGGAAAATCAAGACCGTCGTCGCCGTCGGCGAGGATCTCGCGGCGGCGGGTTTGTCGGCGGCGCAGCTCGGAAGAATTTCCGTCGTCTATCTCGGCACGCACGCGAACGCCACGAGCGCCGCCGCGAAGGTCGTGCTGCCGACGCAGAGCGTGTTCGAGAAGAACGGCACGTTCGTGAACCAGCAGTTCCGCCTCCAGAAATTCGCCCGCGCCGTGCCCGCGCCCGCCGGCGCGACCGACGATCTCGTCGTGCTCGCGAAGCTCGCGAATGTCGCCGTGACCGACGTCGCGTCCGCGTGGAAGCTGATCGCCGCCGAGGTGCCCGCGCTGGCCGCGACCAGCTACGCCGCTGTCCCGGAAACCGGGTTCCTCCTCGATGCGACGCCGTTTGCGGCGTTGCCGTTCGTCGAGGGCGAGACGCTCCATTTCAAACCCGCCACCGCTGCCGCGCCCGTCGCGGTCACCGCCTGATTCCCCGCAACCCGATGAGCCACTCGATTCCTTTTCTCACGATGGCGGCGCTGTTTGTCCTCGGCGGTGGCGCGTTGATCGCGGTGTCGTTGAAGCAGCCGAAGCCACCCGTTTCGACGGCACCGCCGAAGAAACAGGAACTGCGCGAGCAGGCCGCGCGCGCGGTCGAGGCGAAGAAACTCCAGATCGGCGGCGGCGTGCTGATCGGGTTTGGCGTGCTGCTGATGTTTATCTTCTGACATGGGCGCCGTGCTGACATTTTTCGCCGCGCATCCGGTGCTGCTCGCGGTGCTGAAGGGCCTCGCGGTCATCGGCGTGATTTTTCCGCTGGCGGGCGCGTGTTCGCTGGCGGAGCGCAAGGTGTCGGCGTGGATGCAGGGCCGGCCCGGGCCGAACCGCGCGATCGTGCCGTGGGTGGCGTGGGTGCCGTTTGTCGGCGTGTTTCTCCAGCGGCTCGGCGTGTTTCACCTGCTGGCGGACGGCGCGAAATTTTTGTTCAAGGAGGAGCCGGTGCCCGGCCACGTGAACAAGCTCTACTTCATCCTCGCGCCCGCGATCGCGATGATGCCGGCGTTGACGACGGTGACGGCCGTGCCGTTCGGGGCCTATTTCGACCCGGCGGGGAAACTCATCCCGCTCGCGCTGGCCAACGTGGACATCGGCCTGCTCGCGATTTTCGCGGTGTCGTCGCTCGGCGTTTACTCGGTGATTCTCGCGGGCTGGGCGTCGAACTCGAAATACCCGTTCCTCGGCGGCGTGCGCGCCTCGGCGCAACTGATTTCCTACGAGCTCTCGATGACGCTGGCGGTGATCCCGGTGTTTTTGTGGATCAACGCGCCGGGTGCGCCGGCGACGATGAGTCTCGCGAAGGTCGTGGAATTTCAGAGCGGCGCGGGGCTGCGGTGGGACGGTGTGTGGTTCATCTTCACGATGCCGCTGTGCGCGCTGATTTTTCTGGTGTCGCTGTTCGCGGAGACGAACCGGCATCCGTTCGACATGCCGGAGAGCGAGGCCGATCTGGTCGGCGGGTTTCACACGGAATACGGCGCGTTTAAGTGGTCGCTCTTTTTCGTGGCGGAGTATGCCCACATGATCATCGGCTCGGGGGTGTTCACGCTGCTGTTCCTCGGCGGGTGGAACCCGCTGCCGGGCGTGCCGCTCGCGACCGTGGTGGGCTGGCTCGCGCCCCTCGGCGCGTGGGCGTCGCACCCGCTGACGGTCGCGGCGCTGTCGGTCGGGATCTTCCTCGGGAAGATCGTGGCGCTGCTGTTTTTCTTCATGTGGGTGCGCTGGACGGTGCCGCGCTTCCGCTACGATCAGGTGATGACGCTGGGGTGGAAAAAACTCCTCCCGCTCGCCATCGCCAACCTCCTCGCCTACGCGATCGGGATCGCGGTGATTCAGAACTGAACTTCAACCCCGCGCGCCATGGCCATCGTCCCCCTCGAACGCAAACCCCTCACCTTCGCCGAGCGCACCTACCTGCCCGCGATCGCGAGCGGGTTGAAGACGACGCTCAAGCACATCTTCCAGCCGAAGGTGACGATGGAGTATCCCGAGCAGCGCCCGGCGATCCCGGCCGGCTATCGCGGCGTGCCGACGCTCGTGATGGATCCGCACGGGCGTGAGAAATGCGTCTCGTGCCAGCTCTGCGAATTCGTCTGCCCGCCGAAGGCGATCCGCATCACGCCCGGCGAGGTGCCCGCGGAGCAGCCCGGGCGCGCGCACGTGGAGAAGGCGCCCCAGGCCTTCGAGATTGATATGCTGCGGTGCATCTACTGCGGGCTCTGCCAGGAGGTCTGCCCGGAGGAGGCGATTTTTCTCCAGAACCAATACTCGATGACCGGCTTCACGCGCGCCGAGATGGTCCACGACAAGGCGAAACTCTACGCGCTCGGCGGCACGTTGCCGGACGAGCATTTCAAGTGGGACAAGAAACTCGCGGCCGAACAGCACGGCGGGGCCGCGCACTGACGATCATGGGTCAAATCCTGTTCACCTGTTTCGCCGCCTTCACGGTGGTGTGCGCCGCCGGCGTGGTGTTCAACAAGAACGCCGTCAACGCCGCCATGTGCCTGCTGCTCGCGCTCGTCGGCGTGGCGGGGCTCTTCGTGCAGCTCGACGCCTACCTCCTGGCCTTCCTGCTGCTGCTGGTTTACGCGGGCGCGGTCGTGGCGTTGTTTTTGTTCATCATCATGCTGCTCGATGTGAAGGGCCGGCACGCGGTCGGCTTCAACAAGGTGGCGGTGTTCGCCGGGCTCGCAGCGTTTGCGCTGCTGCTGACGGGCCTCGGCACGTTCGTGGCGCGCGGCCAGCTCGACACGCCGCACCCGAGCAACGTCCCGGCGGTCGGCGCGGATCTGAAGGACTACGCGATCCAGCTCTTCACGACCTACCTGCTGCCCGTGCAGATCATGGGCTTCCTCCTGCTCGCGGCGATGATCGGCGTGATTGTGTTGAGCAAGCGCTGGGAGGGGCTCGACGACATCAAATGATCACCGCCGGTCTCAACGAATACCTCATCATCAGCGCAGTGCTGTTCTGCATCGGCTTCCTCGGCGTGCTCGTGCGCCGCAACACGCTGGTGATTTTCATGTGCCTCGAGCTGATGCTCATCGCCGGGACGCTCGCGCTGGTCGCGTTCTCGCGGTTCAACGGCACGATGGACGGCAACGTCTTCGTGTTCTTCATTCTCACCGTCGCCGCCGCCGAGGTGGCGGTCGGGCTCGCCATCATCGTGGCCCTCTTCCGCAAGCGCCACACGGTGCAGGTGGACGAGTTCAACTCCCTGAAACACTGACGCGCGCATGGACGCCACCGTGACCCAGACCGTCGTCGCCCCCTACCTGCTGCTCGAGCCGCTCGGTGCGGCCGCGATCATCGCGTTCTTCCTGCGCAAACGCGGCAACTGGGCCGCCGCCGTCTCCGTCCTGGCGGCCGTGCTCGTGTGCTATCGCGCGCTGAAGATGGCCGCGAGCGGCCTGCGCTTCGAGGGCGGCATCGGCTCGCCCGGCGGCGAATGGCTCCGGCTCGGGGACTTCGTGGTCTCGCTCGGCGTGAAATACGACGATCTCGCCGCGCTCATGCTTTGCATCGTCGGCATCGTCGGGCTCTGCGTGCACGTGTTTTCGCTGGGTTACCTGAAGGACGACGCGGCCAAGGCGCGCTATTTCGGCGGACTCTCGATGTTCATGTTTTCGATGCTGGGCATCGTGCTCGCGGACAATCTTTTCATGATGTTCATGTTTTGGGAGCTGGTCGGATTCAGTTCCTGGCTGCTCATCGGGCACTGGTTTGAAAAGCAATCCGCAAGCGACGCCGCCAAAAAAGCCTTCATCGCCAACCGCGTGGGCGACTTCGGTTTTCTCCTCGGCATCGTGATGTGCTGGTGGATCAACGGCACCGTCAACTTCGCCGCGCTCGCCGAGTCGCACGCCTTCAGCACGGCGATCCCGCTGCTCCTCTTCTGCGGCGCCGTCGGCAAGTCCGCGCAACTCCCGCTCCAAGTCTGGCTGCCCGACGCGATGGAGGGTCCGACGCCTGTCTCCGCGCTCATCCACGCGGCGACGATGGTGGCGGCGGGCGTGTTCATGCTCTGCCGCATCGAGCCGCTGATGGTCCCCGACGCGCTGACCGTGATCCTCTGGACGGGCGTCGCGACGGCGCTCTACGCCGCGCTCTGCGCCGTCGTGCAACGCGACATCAAGAAGGTGCTCGCCTACTCGACGCTCTCGCAACTCGGCTTTATGGTCGCGGCCTTCGGCCTCGGTTCCGTCACGCAGAAGCACGGCGACCACTCGCACACCTATGCGCTCGGCGTCGGCGCGGCGATGTTCCACCTGACCACGCACGCCTTCTTCAAGGCGCTCCTCTTCCTCGGCTCCGGCTCCGTGATTCACGGCTGCCACCACGAGCAGGACATTTTCAAGATGGGCGGCCTGCGCACGCGGATGCCGTGGACGTTTTGGACGTTCACCGTCGGCGTGCTCGCGATCATCGGGTTTCCGTTCATCGGCGGGTTTTTCTCCAAAGAAGCGATCCTGCTGCTCGCGTATGAGAAGAGCCCGGTGGCGTTCGGCCTGCTCGCGTTTACCGCGCTGCTGACCTCGCTCTACATGGTGCGGCTGTGGAAAATCACGTTCTTGGGTGCGCCCCGCAGCGAGTCCGCCGAGCACGCGCACGAAGGTGGCGTAATTCTCGTCGGGCCGCTGCTGGTCCTCGCGGGCCTCGCGCTCTGGCTGGGCCGCACCGAGCACTTCCCGGCGGGCTTCGCCGGCGTGCTCGAACTGGTGCCGGACGGGCACGCGCCGGCCGTGATGGCGGTTGGCGTGTCGGCGATGCTCATTGGCGCCGTGGTGGCCCTGCTCGGCTACGCGCCGGCCGCGACCGACTCGCTGGCCGCGAAATCGCCGCTGGTGTTCGGCGCGCTGGTGGCGCTGCGCAACGCGTTCGACTCCGTTTACGACGCCTACGTGGCCAAGGTTCAGCAGCGCGCCGCGCTCCTGTTGAACTATCTGGAATACCTCTTCCTCGCCGGCGCGATTGTGCGCGGAATCGCCGGCGCCGTCGGCTTCGTCGGGATGCGCACGCGGGCGCTGCACACGGGCAACCTCGGCGTTTACGTTTACTGGTTCCTGCTCGGCCTGGTGCTGCTGTGGGGCTTCGCGACCGGGTCGCTGGGTTTTTGATTTTGCGATGAGCCACCTGCCCTTCGATCCCCTGCTCCTCGCCATCGCGGCGCCGCTGGCGCTCGCGGTCGCCATCGCGTGCGGCCTGCCGAAACGCTGGTCGGTGCGGCTGGCGTATGCGGCGTTTGCCGCGCCGGCGCTGATGGCGCTGCACGCCTGGTGGCATTTTTCCGCGCAGCCGCTCGACCGCGGCTATGCGTTTCTCGCGCGCTACTCGACCGGGCTCGACGGCCTCGGCATCTCGCTGCACCTCGGGCTCAACGGCGTCTCGCTCCCGCTCTTCGTGCTCGCGGGCCTCGTCGGCCTCGCCGCCGGCCTCTACGCGCTGCAGTCGCAGGCGGAGCGGCTGAAACTCTACCTCATGCTCCTGCTGATCATGCAGGGCGGACTGATGGGGGTGTTCGCGAGCGTGGACGTTTTCTTCCTCTATTTTTTCCACGAACTCGCGCTCATCCCGACGTTCATCATGGTTGGCCTCTGGGGCGGTCGCGATCGCAACTACGCCGCGATGAAGCTCACGATTTACCTGACGCTCGGCGCGATGATTTCGCTCGTCGGCCTGATTGCGCTCTACGTGAAGAGCGGCGCGCACTCCTTTGATTTGATCGCGTTGCGCGAGCATCTCGCCGCGCACCCGCTCGGCGAGGTCGTGCAGGGAAAGATTGCGGGCCTGCTCCTGGTCGGCCTCGGGGTGCTAGTCTCGCTGTGGCCGTTGCACACCTGGGCGCCGCTCGGCTACGGCGCGGCGCCGAGCTCGGCCGCGATGTTGCACGCGGGGGTGTTGAAGAAGTTCGGCCTCTACCTGCTCGTGCAGGTCGCGTGGCCGCTGCTCCCCGCCGGCCTCGCGCATTGGGCGCACCCGCTCGCGTGGCTCGCCGTCGTCGGCAACGTCCTCGTCGTCGGCTTCATCACGATCGCGCAGCGCGACCTCAAGCAGATGCTCGGTTACTCGTCGGTGATGCACATGGGCTACGCGTTTCTCGGCCTCGCGACGCTCTCGGTCGCGGGCGTCGGCGGCGTCGTCCTGCTGATGGTCGCGCATGGGCTCTCGGTGGCGCTGCTGTTCCTGCTTGCGACGAGCGTCCACAAGCGCACGCACACGCTCGCGCTCGACGAGATGGGCGGCCTCGCGCGACACACCCCCGTGCTGGCGGCGTATTTCGTGGCGGCGACTTTCGCGAGTGTCGGGCTCCCGGGCTTCGCCAACTTCTGGGGCGAGCTCGCCATCTTCGCCGCGCTCTGGGAATTCTCCCCGCTCGTCACCGCGCTCGCGGTCGCCGGCGTAATCCTCTCGGCAATTTACGGCCTGCGCGCCGCAGCGCGGATTTTCTTCGGGCCGGCGTCGGCGCGGTTGGAAAAAATCGCCGCCGAGCACCCGCCCGCCGATCTCGCGTGGGCGGAAAAAATTCCGGCGCTCGTCCTGCTCGCCGCCCTGTTGCTCGTCGGTTTCTGGCCGAAGTCGGTGACGGTCGCGCTTAACGCCGAGCTCACTCGCGTCGCCCCGACCGCGCCCGCCGCCTCCCTCTCTCCGCGATGAACCTCGACGTCGTCAAACTCGCCGCCGCCGACAACCACTGGGCCGCGATTCTGCCCGAGCTGTTGCTCGGCTGCCTCGCGCTCGCGCTGCTCGCGGCGGAAATCATCCTGCCCAAGAAGTGGCATGAGCACATCCCGACCGCCGCCATCGGCGGCGTCGCCGGGCTCTTGCTCTCGCTCTTCGTGCAGCGCGACGCCGCCGGGGGCCTCGCGTGCGGCCTCGATTTGCGCTGGGCCGGCACGCACACGTTTAACGGCCTCCTGTTTCACTCGGCGAACGGCCAGCTCCTGCGCGCGTTCTTCCTCCTCTCGGCGCTGCTCGTGTGCGTGCTCGCCCGCGTGAGTCTCGCGCGCCAGCGGATGCCGCGCATCGAGTTCTACCACCTCGTGCTCATCGTCACGGGCGCAATGATGCTGCTCGCGCAGGCCGCGCACTTCGTCCTGTTCTTCGTCGCCCTCGAGACCGTCACGATCGGGCTCTACGTGCTGGTCGCCTATTTCCGGACGAGCACGGCCTCGCTTGAGGCCGGGCTGAAATACCTCGTGATGGGTGCGCTCAGCTCGGGGCTGCTGCTCTTCGGCATCGCGCTGCTCTACGGTGCCGGCGGTAACCCCATGCTCAAGGCCCACACGGCCGGCTCGATGGGGTTCGGCGCGCTCGGCGCGTTTCTCGCCGCCAACCCGCACCACTTCCTCGCGAGCGTCGGCATCGTCTTCGTGCTCGCCGGCCTCGCCTTTAAGATCGGCGCGTTTCCGTTTCAGATCTGGGTGCCCGATGTTTATCAGGGCGCGCCGACGCCCGTGACGGCGTTTCTCGGTGTCGCGTCGAAGGCCGCCGGCTTCGCCGCGCTCCTCACGCTCGCGGGCGGCGGCGGCGTGTTCGCGGCCTACGACTGGCTCGTCACGCCCGTCCTCACCGCGATGGCGGCGGCGACCATCCTGTTTGGCAACCTCGCCGCCCTCACGCAGCACAACGTCAAGCGCCTCCTCGGTCTTTCCGGCGTTTCGCACGCGGGCTTCCTGCTGCTCGGCGTCGTCGCAAGCCGCACGGTGCCGCTCGCGACGGGCGCCGTTTATTTTTACCTCTTCGCCTACCTGCTGGCCTCGTTCGCGGTCTTCGGCGTGATGGCGCACCTCGCGGGTCCGGACGACTCGCAACAAACCCTCGACGACTACGCCGGTCTCGCGCGCCGCGAGCCGTTCCTCGCCACCGTGCTCGCGGTCGGCCTCGGCTCCCTCGCGGGCATCCCGCCGCTCGCGGGATTTCTCGGGAAACTCTTCGTGTTCATCGCGGCCTTCCAATCCGGCGCGCGCTGGCTGCTCGCGCTCGCCGCCGCCGCCGTCGCCGTCTCAATCTACTACTATTTCGGGTGGGTGAAGGCGGCGTTTTTCGATGCGCCCGCCACCGGCGCCGCATCCGCCGTCGCCGCTGATTCGGGTCCGTCTCCCGCCCGCGCGCCCATGAGTGCCGCGCTCCGCGTGACGCTCGTGCTGCTCGCGTTGGGCTCGGTCGTGCTGGGCTTTTTCCCGGGACCGCTCGGCGGCCTGCTCGCCTCGCCCTGACGGGCCGGTCGGTCGCTGGGTTGGCCGCGCCGCGCTGGGCACTTGCCTCCCGTATGCGAACCGCTGCAATCAATCCAGCGAACCAACCGCCGCCGCGCCTGTCTACCGCGCCTCCTTCCATCATGTTGTCCATCGTCCGTCCCGCCCGTTTCCTCCTCGTTGCCCTCATCGCTTCGGCCGCGATCGTCCACGCCCAGCCGGCGCCCGCCGCCGCGCCCCCGCCCGCCATCCTGGCCGCACCGTTGCAGAAGGTCATCATCTCCGACTCCGACGAAAAGACCCTCGCCATCTCCGCCGACGTCGGGGGCGACTCCAAGGTCATCA
>JBEANZ010000677.1:0-5590 GCA_041165185.1 Verrucomicrobiota bacterium
CGTCATGATGCGCGACGCGGAAAAAAGCCTGAGCAAAACGCCCGGCCCGATCCGCGACGAGACCCACAAGATTCATCCCGGCTTCGATTTTTCCTGGGTCGTGCCCGTCAACAAGCGCTTCGGTTTCACGCTCTCCGGCGGCTACTCGTCGCAATACACGATGCAGGACTTTGTCTCCAACACGTGGCGCGGCGCCGGCAATGCCACCAGCGCCCCCACCCTCGTCGGCGGCGTCATCACCAACCCTGGCGCCCTCCCCGACACCACGCCCGACAAGCCCTACCTCACCAACTACGCCGTGCGCGACGGCACCAAGCTCACCAACCGCGACTCCCTCGGCGCCACCCTGGATTTCAAGCTCACGCGCTACGACATGCTCTCCTTCGGCCTCCAATACGCCTACTTCGGCGCCGAGTTCAACAACCGCACCCTCACCTTCAACATCAACCGCGTCCTCCCCGGCCACTTCGACAGCCGCACCACCAACGGCGACGCCGGTCAGGGCACGATGTCCGTCAATAATGGCGCGCGGCAGAAAACCGGCACCACCTACATGCCCACCGCCGTCTGGCGCCACAACGGCCCCGTCTGGAAACTCGACGCCGGCGCGAGTTTTTCCCACTCGAGCAACCACTACCGCGACATCGACAAGGGCTACTTCCAGTCCGCCACCACCTCGCGCACCAACCTTACCATCGCGTTTTCCGACATTTTCTACCTTCGCCCGCGCGGCATCTCCGTGAAGGACTCCACCGGCGCGCCCGTCGACCCCTACAGTCTCACGAGCTACCTGCTCAACACCGCCAACAGCGACACCCTCGAATCCTCCGACGTGCAACGCGGCGCGCGCGCCAACGCCGCCCGCGATTTCCGCGTGCTCGGCCATCCCTTCATCGTCAAGGTCGGCGTCGAGATGCGGGAGTCGATCCGCGACATCCGTGGCACCAACCCCAGCTACACGTTCGTCGGCCAGGACAAGGTCGCGCCCAACTTCGCCGCCACGTCGGCCGCCATCCGCGCCAGCGACGACAACGCCGGCGTCGTGCTCGACGAGATTTTCTCCCAACGCAACGGCCCCTGGGGTTTCCCGAAAATCCAATACGTCTCCAACTACAAATACTGGGAGCTTTACAAGGCCAACCCCGACTCCTTCACCACCAACCTCGACACCAACTACCGCAACGCCGTCAACCGCTCCAAGTTCGCCTCCGAGGTGCTCTCCTCCGCCTATTGGCGCACCGACACCGCGTTCTTCAGCGGCCGCCTCAAGCTCGTCGGCGGCGTTCGCGCCGAGCAGACCAACGTCGTCGCACAGGGCTTCCTCAACGACATCACGCTCAACTACGCCCGCGACTCCGCCGGCAAAATCGTTCAGGCCCGCGACGCCGCCGGCAACCTCCTCTTCACCGGCACCGGCGTGAACCGCGTCATCGTCCCAGTGCTGATCCAGCCGACCACGATTCCCAACCCCGCCGGCGGCGCCGCGCTCTCCAACGCCCTCGCCGTCTCCAAGCTCACGCTCGTCGACCGCGGCCAGCACACCAACAAGGAATACCTCCGCTTCTTCCCCAGCCTCAACGCCAGCTTCAATATCACCGACAGCCTGATCGCCCGCGGCGCCGTTTACCGCTCCGTCGGCCGCCCCGACTTCGGCCAATATGCCAACGGCCTCACCCTCCCCGACACCGATCTCATCCCGAGCCCCACCGCCAACCGCATCAGCGTCAACAACCCCGGCATCAAGGCCTGGAGCGCCAACACCAGCAAGATTCGCTTCGAGTATTATTTCCAGAAAGTCGGCCAGGTTTCCATCGGCGCGTATCGGCGCGACTACCGGAATCTCTTCGGCTCGACGGTGTTTCAGGCCACGCCCGAATTCCTCGCCTACTACGACCTCGACGAGGCGACCTACGGGCCGTTCTACGTCGCGACCAACTACAACGTCGCCGGCCTCGTGCGCATGGAAGGCACGGAGTTCGACTACAAGCAGGCGCTCACGTTTCTCCCGCAGTGGGCGCGCGGCGTGCAGGTCTTCGCCAACATGAGCGCGCAGCGCGCCGTCGGCGATTCCACGGCGAGTTTCGCCACCTACCAACCCCGCATCTACAACTGGGGCGTGAGCCTCTCGCGCCCGAAATACAACCTGCGCATGAACTGGAACTATCGCGGCAAACGCCGCACCACCGCCTTCGCGGCGAGCCCGCGCAGCATCGAGCCGAGCACGTTTAACTACCAGTCCAAGCGCCTCTACATCGACCTCAGCGGCGACTACAGCCTCACCCGCAATCTAGGCATCTACGCGGGCATGAGAAACCTGAACGACGCCACCGAGGACACCGCGCGCTACGGCCCGAACACCCCGAAGCACGCCCGCCTGCTCTCGCGCGAGGACTTCGGCTCGCTCTGGACCATCGGCCTGCGCGGGACGTTTTGAGGCCCTTCGCAGCCGTCAGCAGGTAATATCATCTACGAGATACCTCCGGACCGTAGGGCCGCCGCGCGTCGGCGTGCCCGCGCGCGTTGCCCGCGAGAGGGTGCCCACTGGCGTCCGCCCTCACTCGCCCGTGTGCGGCGCGACGGCACGGCGACGAGCGCCGGCCCTACCGAAAGACCAATGGCGTTTGGTAACTGGAATAAGACCGATTCCTCGCTGATTCCCGTGGGTTGAAGGCTGTTCGTTCGGAAGCCCCGAAGGAGCGAAAGTCGAAAGCCCAGGGCAACGCCCACTGCCATTGAATTAGCGGAGAATTCCCGCCGCCGCGATGCCTTGCACGCCGGAGGCGTGCCAGACAGTAGCCGGGGGTTGAGGCACGAAACCCCCAGTGATCATGGTTTTTCCGACGCACCCCGGAGCGGGTGCCAGAAGCTCGGGTAGGCGGACTCTTCTGGCATCCCTTCAGGATGCTCGATTAAAAACAAGGGGACCGGGGGTGTCGCCGCAACGGCTCAACCCCCGGCTACTTTCTGTCACACCTCCGGTGTGCAAACCGTCCCAGCCGCCAGAACCTGCGCGCCCCGGAATCCTTAGTTCAATGGCAGTGGGGCAACGCCCTGAGTATCGAATTGGAGAATGTCTTCGCCCTGAAGGGGCGACACCATTTTCCGGCTTCGCCCCCTCAGTCCGGAGCTCAGAGCCAAGAGCTGAGAGCAGAACCAAACGGCGAACGCCATCGGGCCACTTACCAAACGCGATTGGTTTTCGTAGGGCCGGCGCTCGTCGCCGTGCCGTCGCGCGGCACACATGATAATCGCGACGGCACGCCGACGAGCGGCGGCTACGGTCGTGAGGCGTCTCGTAAATGGTAGTTGGTCACTTCGAACGAGAGCCCCCGCTTCGTGGATCGGCCGCTCAGCTCTCAGCTCTCAGCTCTCGGCTCTCAGCTCTCGGCTGCATCGTTCCGGCTCAGAACTGATACGCCACCACCGAGTCCTTGCCCGCGAAATGGAAGATCCGGTTCGCCGCTTCGTCCACGGCATAGTCCGGCTCCTTTTCCTTGAGCACGAGTTGGCGTTCCGTTTCGCCGGTCGTGAGATTCACGCCGACGATGCCGATGTCCTTTTCCACTTTCGTCAGCACGTAGGAATACGCCTCGGAGGTCTTCAACGAGCCGGCGCGCTTCGCGGCTTTTTCGGTGTAGGTGTTGTAGCGGTCGAGGCTGCTATGGATGTTGCTCACGCCGCTGTTGTAGCCGCTGCTGCCGAAGCCGCCGCTCGTGGCGGCCTGCGCGTTGCCGCCGACGGCCGCGAGCGCCGTCACGGCGAACATCGCGACGTTCGCGAGCCCGTCGCTCGGCGCGGCGTAGAAGAGCGACCAGCTCGACGTCTTCGTCGCGGGGTCGAAGCCGAGGAGGTGCTGCTTGCCCTGCACGACGACGCGGCCGTTGGCCACGCTCACGGCCACGGGCACGTCGAGCAGCGATTTGTTCGCGGAGATGCCGGCTTTCACGAGGCCGGTCACGCCGCCGAGCGCGCCGAGGCCGACTTTCGCGACGGTGCCGACGCCCATTTTTTTCTTAAACTCGATCGGGGACTTGAACGCCTCCGCTGGCGTCGCGCCTGCGGTGTCGAGGCCGTAAACGTTCGCGCCGTCCGCGAAGACCACGAGGTTCGCGCCGGGGACGACGGCGAGGTTGGTGATGCCTTCCTTCGCCTTGTCGAAGTGGTAGAGCGATTTGCCGTCGGCGGGATCGAGGACGACGACGCCGAGCGGTTCCTTGAGCGCGGCGTTCTTGCCGTCGGAGAAATTGCCGCCGTAGCGGGAGAAGATTTTCCCGCCGACGATTTCGAGCTGGGCGACGATGGCGTTGTCGCGGGCCTTCAGCAGGCCGGCGAAGTCGGAGATGCGATCGCTTTTCCAGAGCGTCGCGCCCGTGCGGCGATCGATCGCGAAGACGCTGCCGCCGCCGGCGCCGTAGAGGCGGTCGCCGTCGAGGCGGAGCGGCGCGTAGGTTTTTTTCAGGCCCTTGTTGGCGGGCGGAAACTCGACGCCCCATTTCGTCGCGCCGGTCGCGAGGTCGATGCAGTGCGCGCCGAGGTAGCCGAGAAACATCTCGTCGCCGTCGATCACGGGCTCGTGGTAGCCGGAAAGATCGAAGCGCGGGATCCAGCGGCCGCTGTTGTCGGCCATGTGGAGCGGGATGCCGCCGCTCTTGGCGAACTTCGAGGACCATTTCGCGGCGCCGGTGGCAAGGTCGTGCGCGTTGAGATAGATGGCGGGATCGGCGCCGTCGTAGGTCTGCACGACGAAGACGACGAGGCCCTTCGAGGGGACGGGGATGGTGTCGAGGTATTGGCCGAGGAGCTGCGGGGTGGACCAGCGCGCCTCGCCGGTGAAGTAGTCGAGCGCGGTGAACGTGATCTTGCTGTTCGCGAGGCCGTCGTAGGTGTTGCAGAGGAGCAGCGGTGTGCCGGGGACGTCGACGGCGTTGCGGGGGTTGGTTTTCTTGAACTCGGCGTGCGTCCAAAGCGTTTTGCCCGAGTCGGGATCGAGGGAGGTGATGGCGTCGTCGGTGCCGACGAGGAGCGTGCCGAGCTCGGTGAGCTTGTGCCACTTGGCATCGCCGGGGAGCTTGGCGGACCAGAGCTGTTTCGCGGTGGTGGCGGCGGTGGCGAGCGGCGCGGCGGCGAGCAGCGGCACGAGCGCGCCGAGCGCGAGCGCACGGCGGGTGAGCGGGGAGAAACGGAAGCGACGGAGTGTTTTCATGGTGAGCGGGCGAACGAAGCGGAGGGTCGAAGTGAAAAGGCGATGAGACGAAACGAAGCGGCGAAGATCGGAAGCGGACTGGGCGGAGCCGCACGCATCATCGCCGAAAACCGCCGCGCGCGGAATACGCAGACCTGCGTAAGGGCGCCGGAAGAAACCGGATTCCGCCTCTTGAGCTTTGGGAAAAATTCGCGCGCAATGCCGCCACCCGCCCGATGCTCGCCGTCGCCCAACTCAAGAAATCCTTCGTCGCCCCCGACGGCGCGCGCGCGACGATCGTCGACGTGGCGGAGTTCGCCCTCGGCGCGGGCGAGCAGCTCGCGTTGCGCGGCGAGAGCGGCTCGGGCAAGACCACCTTCCTCCACCTCATCGCCGGCATCCTCGCGG
>JBEANZ010000678.1:0-3767 GCA_041165185.1 Verrucomicrobiota bacterium
TAGTTGAGCTCCACGCCGACGCGGTCGCGTGCGAAGGTTTGCGAGAGGGTGATGTTGTAGGTGTCCCACTTCTCGAACTCGGACTTGTTGGGACCGTCGATGAGCTGGGTGTTGTAGTCGAAGACCGAGGAATCGAGGAGCGACTGCTGGCGGTATTGGCCGAAGGCGGCGTTGGGGAGATTGAGCGCGACGGCGGCCTGCGGGAGGCCGGCGATGCCGTAGAACTGGCCGTTGGTGCGCTTGCCTTGGAGGCCGGCCGCGGCGCCGGTGAGGCCGCCGGTGGTGTTGCGCGCGCCGACGTTGATGTAGCCGCCCTCGACGCGGAAGAGCTGGTTGGTGCCGCCGTCGATGAGCCAGAACGGCTGCTGTTGGTTGGGCGGCACGGAGAACCAGCGCACGTAGTTCGGGGAGGCGGGGTTGTTCACGCCCTTGCCGTCGCCGAGGACGATGTTGGCGGTGTCGCCGCGCTCGGCGTCGTAGCCGTTGTTGATCGCGGTGCGGCCGGCGCCGCCGAAGGGATTGTCGGCGGTGATGGCGGTGGGGCGGAACCACGCGGAGAGGTTGTCGTTCGGCGTGACGTTGCGGGGGCGGTTGGCCTTGATGTCGCCGTTCTCGTATTTGACGCGGAGGCTCGTGCGGGCGTCGTTGCCCTTGAAGAGCTGCGGATCAAAACGCAGCGCGCCGAAGAGGCGGCGGTTGTCCTCGAAGGCGGGCTTCTGGCGGAATTTCTCGTTGCTCCACAGGCCGTCGAGGCGCAGCGCGAGCACCTTTGGGACGATCTGTTGGTTGAAGTCGAGCGTGGTGCGCGCGGTGCCGTAGGAGCCGAAGCGCGCCTCGGCCGAGCCGAACGTGCGGAACTCGGCGCTGCGGGTCGTGGCGTTGATGATGCCGGCGGGGCTGCCGAGGCCGAAGAGGATGGAGTTGGGCCCGCGCTGGATGTCGACACGGTCGACGATGTAGGAATCCCACGGGATGTCGGTGACGAAGAAGTCGCGGGCGTTATCCGCGGAGGCGAGCCCGCGCACGCGCTGTGCGCCGGCGGGGGCGCGGAGGGTGGCGGACTCGTCGACGCTGGTGCCGTTGCCGAGACCGGTGTAGGTGCCGCGCGTGCCGGCGACCTCGGCGTTGGTGGTGTATTGGAGGAGCGTGGCGTTGTCGGTCGCGCCGATGTCGCGGAGAAACTCCTTCGTGATCACGGAAATCGCCGCGCCGACGTCGCGCAGCTCCGTGCGGATGCGCGTGCCGGCGAGCGTGTCGGTGGCCTGATAGCCGGTGTCCTTCGTGGCGGAGACCTCGAAGGGCGTGAGTGTGAGCGTATCGTCTTCGACCGCGGGTTTCGTGGGCGTGACGACCGTCTGGGCGTAGGCGGTGGTAGCGAGGACCGCGAGCAGGGCGACCAGGCGGGTCGCGGCGTGGGCAGGCTGGTTGGGGATCATGGGAGGTTGGGAGGGACGGGCGTGGTGAGAAAAAAGGGGGAACGTGGAGACGGAGAAAGGGGGGCGTGGGTAAGCGGGAGGGGAGGGGATGATCGACGCGGCGCGGGAACTCCGCGCGCGAGACGGGGCGCCAAATCCTACCACCGGCGACGGTCCGCGGACTATTACCCGAACGGGCTATTGCGGCACGCGCACAGCCTGCGGCTCATCGACGCGGAGCAGGCCGTGTTCGAACCCGCGCGCGACCGCCTCCGCGCGGTCGGCCGACTCGAGTTTTTGCAGGATCGCCTTCACGTGGGCTTTCACGGTGTGCTCGCTGATCGAGAGCGTGCCCGCGATGTCGCGGTTCGAGAGGCCGCGGCGCAACCCGTCGAGCACCTCGGTCTCGCGCGCGGAGAGGTGGCGGCGTTTCGCAAGCTCATCGAGCCGGCGCGCGATCGCCTCCGGCACGTAGCGACCGCCGCCGTGCACGACGCGGATCGCGCGGACGAGCTCCTCGCGCGTCACGCTCTTCAAGAGGTAGCCGCTCGCGCCCGCCGCGATGGCCTGCTGGATGTCCTCGTCGAGTTCGGAGGTGGTCAGCATCAACACGCGCGCCGCCGGCCACGCCGCGCGCAGCGCGCGCACGCCCTCGAGCCCGCCCATGCCGGGCATCCGCACATCCATCAGGACGACGTCGGGTTTTTCCGCGCGAAATTTTTCCACGGCCTGCGCGCCATCCTCCGCCTCGGCGACGACCGCGAGGCCCTCGTCGAGCTCCAACACCGCCGCCAACCCCATGCGCACCACCGAGTGATCGTCGACGATGAGCAGGCGGATCGGGGCGGAGGAAACCATTCGCCGCCGAGTGTGCCGGGAAACCGCCGCGACCGCAATCGCCCGAACGAGCGATGCGCCGCTAGTCGTGGACGAGGCGTCCCGCCTCGTGCTTGGCCGAAAACCAAGAGACGCGAACCTGAGGCGGGACGCCTCAGCCACGACTCACAGCCACGACTCGCCCAGCGACGAATCGCTCCGCGCGCTTGCGCCCGGCGCGGCGCGCTGCGAAGACGCCCGCGTGCCCCGCGCGCTCCGCCTCCTCGCCCTCGTGTTTGCCGCGTGGCTCGTGCTCGGGTTCGCGCTCGCGACGCCCGCCGTGCGCGCGGCCGACGCGCCGCCGCCGCCGCTTGAGACGTGCGCCGCGATCCGCGCGCTCTCGCGCGAGCAGGCCGCGCGGCAACTCCCGCTCCGCGTGCGCGGCGTCGTCACGCTCGTGCCGGCCGACGCCGGCGGAAACTTCACCGTCGACGACGGCATGGGCGTGTGGGTGCGCGTCAGCGATGCGCCCGCCTCCGCGGTCGTCGCCGCGTTGCGGCCCGGCGATCTCGTCGAGGTCGAGGGCCGCACCAACGAGGGTCACTTCGCGCCGATCATCGCGGCCACCGCGATCCGGCGCGCGGGGCGGGGCGCGCTCCCCGTGCCACGCGACGTCACCCAACTCGATCTCGAGTCCGGTCGGCACGACAGCCAACGCGTGACGATCGGCGGCGTGGTGCTGTCGGTGGAAAACGTCGCGCGCGTCGGCCGCACGGAGGTGAAGCTGCTCGTCTCCACGCCGACGGGCGGCTTCGCGTTCATCCTCTACGCGCCGCAGCCGGTCGCGGCCGCGAGCCTCGTGGACGCGGAGGTCTCGCTGACGGGCGTGTTCCTCGCGTTTTTCAATTCGCGCCGCCAGTTCCTCGGCGCCCGCGTGCTCACCAACGACCCCGCCGATCTGCGCGTGGTGCGCGCGCCGCCGGCGGATGCGTTTGCGGCACCCGAGGTGTCGCTGCGCGAGACGGCGGGTTTCTCCGCGCAGGGCGCCGAGCTCCACCGCCGCCGCGTGCGCGGCACCGTCACGTTGAGCAAGGCGGGAAAATTTTTCTACGTGCAGGAGAAACCCCACGCGCTGCGCATCAACACGCGCCAGCCCGACGCGCTCCAGCCGGGCGACGTGGTGGAGGCGGCGGGATTTTTCCAACTCGCGCACCATCGCGCCGAGATGCACGAGGCGGTGTTTCGGAAAATCGGCCACGAGCCGCCGCCCGCGCCCGAGATCATCGTGCGCCAACAGGCCCTCGTGCAGGAGCCGCGCTCGAGCAGCGCGCCGGCCGTGGACTACGACGACTACCTCGTCGCCCTGCGCGGCCGGCTGATCAGCGTCGAGGCCAAACCCGGCGAACCGCTCCGCCTCAACCTTGAGAGCGATGGCGTGCTCACGCCCGCGGAATTCGCGGGCGCGGTCGACGCGCGCTTCGCGGAGTCGCTGCGCGTCGGCAGCGAGCTGCTCGTGAGCGGCGTGTGCGCGCTCAC
>JBEANZ010000679.1:0-5981 GCA_041165185.1 Verrucomicrobiota bacterium
CGCGTCGGTCTCGCGGCCGGCACCCTCGCGACCATCACGTTGGTTTCGAGCATCGTCGCGCAGCCCGCCGCCAAGCCCGCCAAGCCGGCGACCGCCCCCGCCGCGACCGCCCCCATGAGCACGGGCGCGCTCAACAACGGCGCGACCTATGTCGGCGAGGCCGTGTGTATCGCGTGTCACCAGACGCAGAACAAGCAGTTCACCCACACGCTGCACGCGGATGCGTTTCGGAAAAATCCGCAGAACGAGCTCCAGCAAAAAAGCTGCGAGGCCTGCCACGGCCCCGGCTCGAAGCACTTGAGCAACCCGCTCGACAAGGCCAACCGCCCCTCGCTCGTCGGCTTCACGAAGGAGTGGGGCACGCCCATCGCGGTGCAAAACAACCAGTGCCTCCAATGCCACTCCGGCGGCAACGCGATGCACTGGGATGGCTCCATCCACAGTCGCAATCAGCTCTCCTGCGCCGACTGCCACAACCCGATGGCCAAGATTTCCGTCACCGGCCTCCTCAAGAAACAATCGATCAACGAGACCTGTTACACCTGCCACCAGCAGCAGCGCGCGGACTTCGCGAAGCGCTCGCACATGCCGCTCCCCGAGGGAAAAATCTCGTGCGTCGATTGCCACAATCCCCACGGCTCCACGACGAAGGCGCTCGTGAAAAACGATTCCGTTAACGAGCTCTGCTACAACTGCCACGCCGAGAAACGCGGCCCCTTCCTCTGGGAACACGCCCCCGTCCGCGACAACTGCCTCACCTGCCACGCCCCCCACGGCTCCAATCACGACAAGCTCCTCACGACCGCGCGGCCCTTCCAGTGCCAGCAGTGCCACGGCAACACCAACCACCAGCCCACCCTCTACAACGCCGGCCAGATCGTCGGCGGCGGCGCCAACCCGAGCACGCGCGCCATCGGCCGCTCCTGCCAAAACTGCCACTCGCAGATCCACGGCAGCAACCACCCCGCCGGCGCCCGCTTCCAACGCTGAGCCCACCTGAAACCACCACGACGATGAAAAACATTTTCCTCCCCTCGGTTTCCGGCCTCGCCCTCTGCGCCGCCGTCTCCCTCGCGCCCCGCGCGGTCGCCTCGCCATTCGCGACGTCCGCCACCGGCAGCGGCACCACGCTCGCCAACAAGGAGAGCGCCTCCGCCGCCGCCTCGCTCTCCTCCGACGCCGACTGGCCCGCCGCCAAGCACACGCCCACCGGCCAGTTGCTCAAGCTCCCCCTCGCCGTGCCGAAGCCCGACGAGATCAAGAAGACCGCCTCCGGTTGGGAATACTCCGGCCAGCTCGAGTTCGGCTACCTCGGCGGCGACGCCGACGAGCGCAACGCCCAATACCGCATGTATCAGGACCTCGACGAGGGCGCCTACCTGAACAACTTCAGCCTCCTCCTCAAGAAAGCCGACGGCGCGTTCTTCAACGTCACCGGCGGCGGCGCCGGCCATCGCGATCAATACTACGGGCTCAATTTCGGCCGCACCAATTCCTGGGGCCTGAAACTCTTCTTCAGCGAGACGCCCCACGTTTTCACCGACAACTACAAGAGCCTCTGGTCCGGCCTCACCACCGGCACCCAGCTCCTCATCCCCGGCCTCACTCCCGGCGGCACCGCCTCCACGGCCGCCGACACCGCCGCCGTCACCACCGCCGCGCTCAACGCCCCGCCCACCACCCTCAGCCTCACCCGCAAGCGCGCCGGCGCCCGCCTCGACGTCACGTTTTCCTCCGCCTGGAAAGCCTACGCCGGCTACGCCGTCGAACACCGCGAGGGCGCGCGCCCCTTCGCCGCCGTTTGGGGCAACAACGGCGGCACCGCCCCCATCGAGATCGCCGAGCCCGTCGACTACGACACCACCGACATCACCGCCGGCGTGAGCTACGTCCGCGACCTCAACGCCTTCAACTTCCGTTGGACCACGTCTCTCTTCGAAAACAAAATCGACACCTTCACCTTCCAGCAGCCGTTCCGCATCACGCCGCAGGGCTTCACGACCACGCCCGCCGCCGGCGCCTACACCCAAGGCCGCTTCGATCTCTACCCGGACAACCAGTCCCACAACGCCCGCGCCGAATACACCCGCAAGTTCCCCGACTTCTACAAGAGCACCCTCACCGCCGTCGTCTCCGCCGGCACCATGCGGCAAAACGACAACCTCATCCCCTACACCCACCTCGCCGGCCTCACCTTGCCCAACGTCACCATCCTCCCCGGCGGCGATTGGAACACTGTCGGCTCCCTCAGCCGCCCCACCGCCAAGGGCCTCATCGAGACACGCCTCGCCGACCTCACGTTCTCCGTCAACCCCTCCGCCGATCTCAACGTGAAGCTCAAGGGCCGCTTCTACGAGAACGACAACAACAGCGACCCGTATTACGCCGTGAACCCCAACGCCGTTTACGTCGACGCCGACGCCGCCACCGCCGGCAACCAGACCCGCGGTATCTCCTACGGCGGATTCACCGGCGTCTGGGGCCGCCCCCTCAACGACGCCTCCGGCTCCGGCGGCGTGCTCTTCGGCACCAACCCGAATCCCACCGGCAGCGTCGAGATCGCCAACCACGTTTACTCCTCCAAGCAGTTCCGCTTCGGCCCCACCGCCGACTACTCGCTGACCAACTCCGCCAACCTCAACCTCTCCGCCGAACGCGAGACCACCCAGCGCACCAACCGCGAACGCGCCCGCACCTGGGAGGACCGCTACAAAATCGGTCTCGTCCACCGCGCCCTCGGCGACTCCACGCTCCGCGCCTCCTACGAATTCGCCCAGCGCCGCGGCAGCGACTACGTCACCGCCTACTACGAAAACACCTTCAGCGCCGCCTTCATCCCCATGCCCACCGCCGTCGGCACCAACGTCACCAGCTGGGCTGTGCGCAACAACTCCGGCGTTCGCAACTACGAGCTCTCCGACCGCGACCAACACGTCGCCAACCTCCGCGTCGACACCATGCTCCGCGCCAATCTCGACGTCGGCGTCTCCGTGCAGCTCCGCGAGTCCCGCTACCCCGGTGCCGCCTACGGCCGCGGCAAGGAAAGCGGCGACTCCGCCAACCTCGACCTCAACTACCAGCCCTCGGCGAAACAAAATATCTACGCCTTCTATTCCTTCCAACGCAGCCGCATCCGCCAGGCCCTCATCACCGCCGGCAACAACGTCACCCTCGGCGTCGTTTCCCCGCTCGGCGTCATCACGCCCGAAAACGCCGCGACCCTCGGCTCCCAACCCGGCGGTCCCTTCTACTCGCTCGGCAATTCGTGGAGCGCGAAAAACACCGAGCACAACCACGTCGTCGGCGCCGGCGTGAAACAGGAACTCGGCAAGGCCACCCTCAACGTCGATTACTCCTACTCCCTCGGCCGCTCCCGCATCACCTACCACTACGGCATCGGCGGCGCCATCAACGCGGCCAACGCCGTCTTCGCCGGCTACCGCATGCCCGACCTCGCGACCGACATCAGCTACCTCGACGCGAGCCTGCGCTTTCCGTTCACCCCGCGGCTGAGCGCCCGCCTCGTCTACCGCAACCAATGGGAAGCGATCCGCGACTGGCACTACCGCAACCTCGCGGCCACCCCCGTCGTGACGAACAACGTGAACAACCCGCCCACCATCACCTCCCTCGACGGCGGCCCGAGCGCCTACCGCGTGAACTGGTTCGGCGTGATGTTCCAGATCAAGCTCTGAGCGGCGGCACCGGATCGGTTTCGATTTCGTAGGCCGTCCGCTTGCGGACGCTCCGCCCGAATCGGAAAAAGGCTCGGCCGGGTAGAAGCCCGCTCGCGGACGATTCCAGATCGCGTGGTAGGCAGTCCGCTCGCGGACGCTCCTGAAAACGCAGCCAAGCGCCCGCCGCCGGGCGCCTCACTAAAATCACGCCCGGAAATTTTCCCACAGCTTCAGGCGCCCACGGATTGAAATCTGCGGCTCCCTGAATCTGCGGGAAATCCTTCCGGCCTTTGGCGCGGCCGGCGTCGCGCAGCCGATCCGATGCGAGCCATCCCGACCGGCCAACGAACTTTCGCCGCGGATTTCGCGGATCAACACGATCAACCACCGCCACGACGCGCGCCTTGCTCCGCCTCCCTCCGTGCGAACCGTGGTCAAACAAAGAGTTCCTCGCTATTCTCACTGGGCAACGCCCCATCCCGGCCCCGCTCCACCGAAACCCACGCTGGGCTGAGAATTTTCTCGCCCCCGCGCCTCGGCCGCCGCCATCTCGCCCCGTCCAACCGGGACGGAAGACGTGCGTGACGCCGCGCCGCCCGGTCGGCGAAACGCCGCGAGTGATTCGCGCCTCGCCCGGACGCCCTCCCGCCGCACGCGTTCCGTCCCGTTCGCATCATGTCCGCTCCCTCCCTTTCCCTACCTCCCTCCGGCCAACACCCGCTCGGCCCGGGCGCCACGTTGCGCTGGTCAACGGCCTTCGCCGCCACCCTCGATCCCGCGGCGGCGGCGCACTTCGCGTTCCTGCTGCCGCCCCTGCGCGGCGAATCCGGGGCGATGTTGTTCGTGCCCGCGCGCGCCACCGCCGCGCCGCCCCCCGCCGCCTTCTGCGCCTGCGTGGCGTTCGCCGCCGACGCCCTCCGCGACTTGCTCACGGGCGATGCCACCCCCGGCGCCGCGATGCTGCGCGCCCCGTCGGCCCCGACCCTCACGCTCCCGCTCACGCCCGCCGCGCGCTTCGCCGCCGAATCGATCCTGAGCTGCCCCTTCGGCGGCCCGCTCCGCGCCATGGCCCTCACCGCCCGCGGCCACGATCTCGTCCTCGAGTTTCTCACCGCGCTCGCCAACTCCGCCTCCCCGCCCACCGGCGCAATCACCCGCGCCCTCGCCGTGCGCATCCACGCCGCCGCCGAAATCCTGAAACGCCGCCACGAAACGCCTCCCGCGCTCGGCGCCCTCGCCCGCGAAGTCGGACTGAGCGAGACGACCCTCAAGCGCGGCTTCCGCCAGGCTTTCGGCTCCACCCCCTTCGCCTAACTGCGCGCCCACCGGCTGGAGCGCGCGCACGCGCTCCTCGCCGCCGGCGAAGCCACCGTGCTCGAGGCCGCCACCCTCGTCGGCTACAGCAACCCGAGCAATTTCGCCGCCGCGTTCCGCCTCCAGTTCGGCGTCAACCCAAAGACCTTTCAACTGGCCGCCCGCAGGTAGAAATACGCCGCCCGCAGGTGGAATTTCCCGCGCCCGTTCTGGGATACTCGGCGCGCCATGAAAGTCTCCGCTCCCTCCGCCGTTTCACGCCGCGCGCCACTCCGCCACGCCCTCGCCGCCCTCGCCTTCGCCGCCCATGTCGCCGCGCCGATCGTCGCCGCCGGCCCGACGCCCGCCCCCGTCACGCCCAGCTATCTCCCGCCCCCGGACGACCTCGTTCTCCTCGGAGCATTTCAAGTCCGCGACCCGCGCGACCACCGCAGCTACGTCACGCCGCGGAGCACCACGGCCACCAAGACCGACACCGCCCTCCTCGACGTCCCGCAGTCCGTCACCACCCTCACGCGCGAGCTCATCGACGATCAGGCGATGCGCGGTTTCGGCGATGTGCTCCGCTACGTCCCCGGCGCCGGCTTCGCGCAGGGCGAGGGCAACCGCGACACTCCCGTCCTGCGCGGCAACAGCACCACCGCCGATTTCTTCGCCGACGGCCTCCGCGACGACGTCCAATATTTCCGCGACCTCTACAACGTCGACCGCGTCGAGGTGCTCAAGGGCCCCAACGCGATGCTCTTCGGCCGCGGCGGCTCGGGCGGCCTCGTCAACCGCGTCTCCAAACAGGCCGACGGCGCCGCCACCCGCGAGTTCTCCCTGCAAGCTGGCTCGTGGGACCAGTTCCGCGCGACCCTCGATCTCGGACACCGCCAATTCTCCGAGTGGGCTAAGTGATTGACTGGGCGGGGTGCAGACCGATTTGGCGGGACAACCGCGGAAAAACTTTCCAACGTTAGGCCATGACACCGTCCCAAGGCGCACCGT
>JBEANZ010000680.1:0-3388 GCA_041165185.1 Verrucomicrobiota bacterium
GCGGAGGTCGTCCCTCCAAAAAATATCCGCTGTTTCTTGGACTGGTCAGAACGACACCGTGTTGCTCCACAGCCACGTGCGCGGCTGTTGATCGAAGGTCGCGTCCTTGATGCCGCTCCAGCCCGTCGTGAAGTTGGGCAGAATGAGCACGTGGTAACGGTTGAAAAGATTGCTGATGTTCAATTGCGTCGAGAACTCCAGCTTCCGACCGATTTTGCGGGCGTAGCCGAGGATGCCGTCGAAGCGCGCCTGCGTTGGCCAGATGAAGAGGTCGCGCGGCGAGTTGCTCGGGTCGGCGAGTCCGTTCGGGTAATAGTAAAACTGCCGGTAGCCCCAGCCGAGCGAAACGGTTTCACCGATGCTGAAGCCCTTCATCCAGCCCTGCGAAAACGTATAGTGGTTTGTGAACACCATGCTGTAGGTCGGATACCCGGTGGATTTTTCGCCGGCGACGTTCGTGACGATCGTGCCGCCGGGCTTGAAGCCGGGGTTGATCTGCAGCGCGGAAATCGGGAGGCCCGTCGCGCCCGTGAGGATCGGGCCGCGCGCGGGATCGGTCGTCGAGAGCACGAGGCCGGCGCGCGAGGTGCGGCTGATCGCGCCGGTCACGGCCTGTGGGTTGGCGTAGTAGGGATTTCCGACGGTGCTCATCATCGCGATGGTGAGCGGCACGGCGTTGGCGGCGGTGGCGGCGACGGGGGCGTTGGCGCCGGCGGAGTTCACGTAAACGGGCGAGCCGTCGCGGTAGGTCACGCCGCCGGCGGCGTTGGCGTAGAACTGATCGTTGTAGAGCTGCGCGAAGCTGCGGTCGCTGCCGACGGAGCCGTCGGTCACGGCGCCGGAGATTCTCATGCGCCAGTTGCTGCTCGGGTTGGCGGTCAACGCGAGCTGCGCGCCGCGCGTCTTGCGGTCGACGTTGATCCAGACGCTCGGCGCGGAATAAAGGCCGTTGAGGCCGCTCGGGTTGATGTCGAAGAGGAGCGTGCTGGTGAGCGAGGCCTCCTCGTTCTTCGAATTCGCGTGGTAGATTGCGAGCGAGCCGGAGACGGTTTTCGCGGTGTTGGAAACTTTCACGCCGGCCTCGACGCCGACGCCGTGCGACGAGAGCGGATAGTCGCCGTAGGGCCCGGCGACGTAGATCGGCGGCGGGTTGTAGGCATCGGAAATGGAAACGTAGGGGCGGATGTTGTTGGTGAGCGCGTAATTCGCGCCGGCGTTGAAACTCACGGCCTTCGTATCGAGCTTGGAACTCGTGCTCGGCGGCGAGGGCGGCGCGGATTCCGTGGCCTGCACCGAGTAGGAGCTGCCGACGCGCGCGCCGAGGAGGATGTCGAGTTTGCCGCCCAGCCAGTTCGAGTAGTTCGCGCCGTAGGCGCCCTTGTTCTGCGTCTGGCCGACGCGGTAGTCGCCGAGCACGCTGATGCCGCCGGGGAGGAGGCCCTCGGGATTTTGCGGCGTGATGAGATCGCGTTGGGGCGGGTTGGTCATCACGCGCACGTAGTTCTGGCCATTGTAGGTCACGCGTTGCGCGCGGCGCGGCTGCCAGAGCGGGCGGCGGATCGGGCCGTCGGCGACGGACCACCAGAGCGGGCCGGGATAGCTGAGGCCGGTGGGCGGGTTGGCGGCGGTGGTGCCTTTCGTGACGAGGAGGGGTTGGAAGTTGGCGTCGGCCTTCACGTATTCGTAGGTGATGATTGCGCCGTCGGTGCGCACGAAATCCGCGCCGACGATCGTCTGGCTGTGGACGCGGCCGTTGAGGAAATCGTTCGTGAGCAACGCGGAGACGCGCACGGCCTTCTGCCGCGCCGGCTGCACGAGATCGGAGGCGCTCATGCCGCCGGTCTGGCCGACGGCCCACGTGCCGGTGGGATTCGTGGCGAGGTTCGGCGCGGCAAACGTGATCGTGTTGCCCACGCGCGAGTCGAAGGTGTCGCGGTAGCCGAGCGCAAACTGCGTGGTGAGCCAGCGGTTCCAGCGCGTATCGGCGGTGCCGGCGACGATGCCGGTCTTGGTGTATTCGGAGGTGTTCCACCACGAGGCGTAGGAGTCGACGTTGTCCCAGGTGATCTTGCCGTTGCCGATCACGCCGGCGCCGCTCGCGCCGCCGTTGGCCGCGGCGTTGATCTGGCCGCTGGCGAGGAGGTAGCGGAGGCGCTGGCCGTTGCGGGCGTCGTTGGCGGTCGAGACGGCGGTGAAGGCCTGGTTGCTCGTGCCGACCATGCGGTCGTATTCGGAGCGCTCGGCGTTCACGCGGACGACGGTGTTACCGAGCTTGGCCGCGAGCTGGAAGTAGAGGGCGTTCATCGGGCCGCCGACGAAGATGCGGCGCCCGCCCTGCGCGTATTGGTCGGTGGCGGCGAGGCGGAACGCGATCTTGTCGTTGCCCACGCCGAGATCGAGGAGGCCGAGTTTGTGGCCCCACTGGTCGACCTGAAACTGGAAGGAGCCGAAGGATTTTTTCCCGAAGCGCGCCTGCTTCGAGATGATGTTCATCACGCCGCCCGCGCCGCCGACGCCGTAGAGGAGCGACTGCGGGCCGTTGATGACCTCGACGCGCTCGACGTTGTAATTGCTCGAGAACCCGGTGCCGGTGCTGCCGGACTGGATGTAGGTGTTCACCGGCATGAAGCCGTCGCGCTGCATCGTCGGCGCCGTGAGGCCGCGCAGCGCGACGAAAGAGTTGGCGTTGCGATCGCCGGGCTGGTTGTTCGCGGCCGAGGGGCCGGGCGACGCGATGGCCGAGCCCGCGCCGGCGGAAAACGAAATCACCATGTCCTCGACGGAGACCGCGCCGACGTCGCGCATGAAGGCCTCGTTAAACACGTCCGCCGAGACGGGCATCCGGTCGAGCTCGGTGCTGAACCGCGTGATCGAGTTGGAGTTTAGGGCGCCGTAGCTCTTGTCGGATTCGGTGCGGACCTCGAACGCGCTGAGGACGACGGTCTCGTCGGCGGATTTCGGCGCGCTCGGGGCCGGGGCGACTTGGGCGCGCGTGGCGGGCGCGAGGGCGAGCGCCAGTGAAAGCGAGAGCGAAAGGGAGAGTGAGCGCGCGACGGGAGGAGGGAGGGAGTTCATCGGGTTGGGGTGGGGAGTGGGCGCACGGTGGCGGATGCGTCGCGCGGCGCAAGCCGGCGTGGCCACGGAAACGCCCCCGGCGCGGGCGTGGCAAGGTTCATTTATGATTATCAAGCCGGTCGCCGGTCGTTGTCCGTCGGGCCGAAGCGTGCGTGGCAAAAGCCGCTTGCCTCGGATTTATGATTATTAAGTCTCGCGCGGTGTTTCCGCGCCACCGCTCCTCGCCGGCTCGCCGCCGGCCGCAAAACTGACGTTGCGGCCCGCGCCGCGCCGCCGCATCGCTTCGAGCCCTCGCCCTTCGCCCCATGACCCA
>JBEANZ010000681.1:0-2721 GCA_041165185.1 Verrucomicrobiota bacterium
GCGTGAGGTCGGGGCCGCCGACGACGTTGACGAGGAGGCGGTCGGCCTTGGTGGCGTTCTCCGGGGTGTGGAGCAGGGGACAGGCGTGGAGGTCGGCGAGGGCGGCGGCGACGGCGTCGTCGCCCGCGCCGGTGCCGAGGCCGAAGACGGACTTACCGCCGCGTTGCTGAAACGCCTGCCGCAGCGTCGCGAAGTCGAGGTTGATGAGCCCGGTCTTGGTGAGCATGGCCCAGATGGATTTCACGCCGCGGCCGATCCATTCGTCGGCGCGGGCGAAGGAGGCGAGCATGGCCTCGTTGTCGGCGGCTTCCTGGAGGAGCACGTCGTTGGGCAACGGGATCACGGCGTCGCAGGCGAGGCGCAGCGCGCGCAGGCCCTCCTCGGCCTGCTTGGTGCGGCGCCCGCCCTCGAAGGTGAACGGCATCGTGACAAACGCGATCACGAGCGCGCCGGTCTCGGCGGCGATTTCGGCGACGACGGGGGCGGCACCGCTGCCGGTGCCGCCGCCCATCCCGGCGACGATGAAGACGAGGTCGCAGTCCTTGACGACGGCGGAGATTTTCTCGCGGTCGGTCTCGGCGGCGTCGCGCCCGATCTCGGGGTCGCCGCCGGCGCCGAGGCCGCGCGTGGCGGCGATGCCGACGAGCACCTTGGCGCTGGGTGGGAGCACGGAGTTGGCGAGCGACTGGTGGTCCGTGTTGATCACGGCGAGCTGGAGGCACTCGAGGTTTTCGAGCTTGAGGCGGTCGACGGCGTTGGTGCCGGCGCCGCCGACGCCGACCAGCTTGATTGCGAGGTGGCGGTCGGAGAGCAGCGGGACGGGGAGGGACTGGTCGGGCGAGGACATGGGAGGAAATCAGCCGCGGGAGAAAAGGCGCTTGAACCAGCGGAGCAGTCCGTGGCCGCGGGGCGCGGCGGGGAATTTTTCGTGCTGCGCGCTCACGCCATAGTAGAGGAGGCCGAGGGACGTGTGGTAGCCGACGTCGCGCAGGCGCTCGTCGATCGTGACGGGGACCTCGCCGAGGTGGGCGGCGACGCCGAAGGATTTCGCGGCGGCCTCGACGATGGCGGGGAGCTTCGCGGTGCCGCCGGTGAGGACGACGCCGGCGACGCAGGTCTCGGGGGTGAACGCGTTGCCGAGTTTCTGTTTCACGACCTCGAACAGCTCCCGGATGCGCGCCTCGGTGATTTGCTCGATGGTGTGCCGGGGGAAATGCTTGTCGCCGATCGCGAAGTCGCCGTTGAGCCAGACGCGCTCGGCCTTGTCGCGGGGCTGCGCGAGCGCGCGCCCGAAGCGCAGTTTCATTTTCTCCGCCTCGTGATCCTTGAGGCGCAGCCCGAGCGTGAGATCGCTGGTGAGGTGCTCGCCGCCGACGGCGACGACGCCGGTGCGCAGCGGCAGGCCGTAGCGGTAGAGCACGAAGTCGGTCGTGCCGGCGCCGATGTCGAGGACGAGCACGCCGCCCTGGCGTTCCTCGGGCGTCGTCACCATGTGCCCCGAGGCGAGGCTCGCGAGAATCAGTTCGTGGACGGGAAGATCGAACCCGCGGATCACGTGGAGGTGATCGGCGATGCGCTGTTGGTCGCCGTGGACGGTCCAGTAGCCGACCTCCAGGCGCTGGGCGGTGATGCTCTCCGGCACGACGATGTGGAGCCGGCCGTCGACCCGGAAGGGCTGGCGGATGTGGTGCACGATCATGCGGCCGGCGGGGAGTTCCTTGGCCTTGGCATCCTCGCAGACCGCATGGATGTCGCCGGCATCGATCATGTTGTCGGCGGCGCGGACCGTGACGGAACCCTCGTTGTAGAAGCCGTCGAGGTGCCCGCCCGTCTGGGCGAGGAAGACGCCGTCAACGCGTTCGCCGGCCTCGCGTTCGGCCTGCTCGATGGCGGCGTGCGTGCATTCGCTCGCGGCCTTGAAGTCGACGACGCCGCCCTTGACCACGCCCTGCGACGGGTATTCGCCGCGGCCGATGAGCGAGACCTCGGTGCCGTGTTGTTCGCCGACGACGACGGAGATCTTGGAGGTGCCGATGTCGACGGCGGCGATGAATTTGGTTCTAGAGCTCACGGGTGGACTTGGGCTGGGGAAGTTTGAAGAGGGATACGCCGGTGGCGGATTTTTGCGTCGGCGCAAAGGACACCGGCACCTCGCGGCCGAGCGAGAGATCGATTTTTGCGGGCGGGGCGGGGGCGGCGGCGAGGGCCTCCGCGAGGGCGTCGAGTTTCGCGAGCTGCGGGAAAAACCCGGTCTTGGTCCCAAACACGATCGTCGTGCCGGCCGTCGTGCGCACCTCGATCTCGCCGTCCGAGGCGAGGGCCGCGATCGACACGAGGCGCCAGGTGGCGAACAGCCGCGGCGTTTCGCGGCGCGCCTGATCGAGCAGCTCGGCGGCCTTTGGCATCCCGGCGACGGGGACGAAGCCGCGCGCCGCGCGCGTGAGCCGCACGCCGGCGAGCCACGGGAGTTTTTCCAGTTGCGGCGCGGTGAAGCCCGTCCCGGCAAACACGACGCCGTCGCGCGCGACGAGCAGCGCGCCCTCGACGCCCGGCGCGATCTCGGTGCGTAGGCGGACCACGGGCTCCCGTTCGGCGAGCCGCACTTCGAGCGTATCGGGAAACGTCTTCGTCACGCCCGCCGCGCTCACCTGCCCGTCGACCACCAGGCGCGCGCGCAGCTCCTGCAAATCGAGCTCCATGAGCGAGGCCGTCTTCGGCAAC